>JBMTAX010000617.1:0-2584 GCA_049429145.1 Myxococcota bacterium | reverse complement strand
CGACGACACCATTGGCGACCTACCCTGCCGCGTACTCCTCCCCGTCCCCTATGAACCTGCCGGAAATCGCTACCCTCTCGTCGTCACGCTCCACGGCAGCGCTGAGCGTGGGAACGACAATCTCGCGCAATTGCGCAACGGCGTTCGCTCTTTCGAGATGCTTCGCGCGAAGTGGCCTTGCATCGTTGTCGCGCCACAACTTCCGCACGGCGAAAACTTCGGGGGCTCGTGGTACGGCGGCGCCAGCGCAGGACAGCGGCGGCTGTTGCGGCTCCTCGAAGAGCTGGAGCATCGAAAATCTGTCGACGAAGAGAGGGTCTATGGTGTCGGTTTCTCCATGGGCGCCATCGGCCTTTGGGACTTGCTCGTGCGCCGCCCCGGTCTGTTCGCCGCGTCGGTACTGATCGCCGGCGACCTCGACCCGGTCCAGGCCACTCCCCTCTCACATGTGTCGCTGTGGGCATTTCACGGCGCTGCCGACGAGGTCGTCTCCCCCGTCAACGTGCGCCGGTTTTTCGAGGAAGCACAGCGACGGGGGGGCACCGCGCGCTACACGGAGACGCCCGGGGTCGGACATGAGGTGTGGCGCGAAGTCTACGGGCATCTCCCCACCTGGGAGTGGCTCTTCAACCAGCGACGTCAGACCTGAACTCAGCGTCCTCAGGCTGGCCCTGTGACCGCGAACCATTTCCCTTCGGGGTCGGCGAAGGCGAAGTTTCGCATGCCGAGGTGCTCCGTGACCTCGGAGGCTTGCACTCCGTTCCTCAAGAGTTCCGTTCGGGTCAAGGCGAGGTCATCGGTGTGAAAGCAGATGGAGGGGGTCGCGAGGTCGAGCCCATCAGGGTTCTCCTTCATGAGTTCAAGAGGGACGAGCTCGAAGGCAAAAGCCTGCTCGGCAAAACCTACTTGGATGACCGACAGCCCGCCCACGTCGGTGCGCCGCTTCTCCACCATCCCGACCTGCTCGACCCAAAACTTTCGGCAACGGTTCGTGTCTTCCACATACAAGACGACGTATCCGACTCTCACAAAGACCTCCCTTAGGCTTTGCGCGGGGCCGCCAGGGCGCCCCGAACGCCCGATGTCGACGCTACCGCAATGCCAGCGCCCCCGCACGACCACGGGGCCTCCTCGCAACAGCGCTCACGGCTCCAGCCTTGGCTGCTTGGCCGCACGGCAATGATGCGTTCAGGAGGGGCAGCCCCCCACGCAGGTCAAAGCTTGTGCGGGCGTCGGAGGACTGAACGAAGTCACTGCTTCGTCACTTGAACGATGCTGCTGCGACTGCGAAACGCCACGTAGTCAATAAACGGCAAGGCGACAGAAGGGGTGAGTCTGTGGGCACATTTGAACGCTATCTCTCCTTGTGGGTCGGGCTCGCCATCGCCGTTGGAGTGGGCCTCGGCCTCCTCCTGCCCGGGGTCTTCGCGACCATCGCGCGGCTCGAGTTCGCGGGCGTCAACGTGCTCGTCGCGGTGCTCATCTGGTGGATGGTTTACCCGATGATGCTCAAGGTAGAGCCTTCGTGCCTCAAGGAAGTTGGCAAGAGACCGAAAGGACTCGCCCTCACGCTCGTCGTCAACTGGCTCATCAAGCCCTTCACCATGGCGGCGCTCGGGGTGTTCTTCTTTCGCTTCGCCTTCGCAGGGCTCGTCGCCACCGAGGAGGCCGAACAATACATCGCAGGCATGATTCTGCTCGGGGTGGCTCCTTGCACCGCCATGGTGTTTGTGTGGAGCCACCTCACCGATGGAGATGCGAACTACACGCTGGTGCAGGTCTCGGTGAACGACCTCATCCTCGTGTTCGCCTTCGCCCCCATCGCTGGCTTCCTCCTCGGCGTGACCGACCTGACCATCCCTTGGGCAACCCTGTTTGCCTCTGTCGTCGTGTTCGTCGTCATTCCTCTTGCCGCGGGTGTGTTGACCCGCCAGTTGCTCCTGCAGGCCAAGGGTACGGGGAGCATCGAGCGGTTTGCGCTACGACTCAAACCGCTCTCCATCGTCGGTCTACTCTTGACCGTCGCTCTTCTCTTTGGATTCCAAGCCGAGACGCTCATCGCCCAACCAGGCCGTGTCGCATTGATCGCGCTTCCGTTACTCCTACAAAGCTACGGCATCTTCGCCTTGGCATATGGTCTCGCCCGCCTGTTGCGGCTCCCCTTCGCAGTAGCCGCACCGGCAGCGATGATCGGCACCTCGAACTTCTTCGAACTCGCCGTCGCTGTGGCCATCAGCCTCTTTGGACTCGCCTCAGGAGCCGCCCTCGCCACCGTGGTGGGCGTACTCATCGAGGTACCCGTGATGCTTTCGCTTGTAGCTTTCGCGAACCGCACCAAGTCGTGGTTCCCCGCCTACTCATCGACCGAGAGCTGAGTGCAATCCATGCCAACGCCCCCCTTCTCCTCCGTATTGTTCCTCTGTGTCGCAAACTCCGCGCGCTCCCAAATGGCCGAAGGCCTGGCGCGGCACTTGTGGGGCGAGGAAGTGCGGGTGCAATCCGCAGGGTCGGCACCCTGGCGGGTGAACCGGTTCGCGCTGCGGGCGATGGCAGAGCTGGGAATCGACATCACATCCCACCGTTC
>JBMTAX010000616.1:0-2591 GCA_049429145.1 Myxococcota bacterium | reverse complement strand
AAAGCGGTGGCGTGCGGAACACGACGCGCGCTGCGCTCGGGGACGCACCCACCGTGGTGAGATAGGCCTTCAGCAACTCTGCCGGGGCGCGCGTGTGCACCCGGTGCACGAGGCCTGCGGGCACGAACGCGGCGCGCAGCGGCGGCAGCCAAAACCGCGTGCCAGGCCGCTCCCCAGCACCCTCCACCTCGAGCTCCAGGGCGCCCGCGTCGGCGTACAGCACCTGATGCCGCGCATGGGCGTGGAAGGGCGTGGTTCCCGGGGGCAGCGCCTCTGCGAGGACGAGGCCCGGGCCCGGGACCTCATCGACCTGCACCTTCGTTGCCGGGGCCATGCCCGAGTGTACCTGCCTTTTGGCAGATTCAGACAAGAAAATGTCAGAACGTCGTGAGACAACCATGAGCCACAGCCATAGCGTGGGGATGTTTCCCAGGAGGCCCTCTTGACCCCGCCCTGCCGTCTCTTCGTTTCCCTGGCGCTGCTCTTTCTCTCCGCGTGCAAAACGCCGCACGCCGCTCATGTGGGCCGCCGCCGCCAATCGCGCCGCCGCCATCCGCGTGCTGCCTTACGTCTCGAGCCCGCGCACCTTCTCGACGTCGTCGTACATCCTCGAGGGTGACGACGGGCTCGTCCTCGTCGATGCGCAGTTCTTGCCGTCGGCCGCGCTCGACGCTGTGGCGCATGCGGAGGCGGCGACCGGCAAACGGGTGGTGCTCGCGGTGGTGCTGCACGCGAACCCGGACAAGTTCAATGGCGCCGCAGCGCTCGAGGCGCGGGGGATCCGCGTCCTTACCTCCGCGCAGGTGGCCGCGCTCATCCCGGCCGTGCACGAGAAGCGCTTTCGCTGGTTCGGCGCGCGCTACGCCCCGGAGTACCCGACCAAGGCCCCGGCGCTCGAGGTGTTCGGAGACAGGACCCGTACGCTCCAGGTGGCGGGGCTGACGCTGCGGCTACACGTGCTCGGCCAAGGGGCGAGCGGCGCCCACGTGGTGCTGGAACACGAAGGGCATGTCTTCGTCGGCGACCTCGTCGCGAACGGCGCTCACTCTTGGCTCGAGCTCGGCGACCTGGACGCCTGGCTCGCCCGGCTCGATGAGATCGAAGCCCTCTCGCCCCGCTCCGTGCACCCGGGGCGCGGGCCCTCCGGCGGGCCGGAGCTGCTCTCGGGGCAGCGCCGCTACCTCGAGCAGGTGCGCGCGGCGGTGTGGACGGCCGAGGCCGAGGGGCACTCCCGCGAGGAAGGAATCGCCCGGGCGCGGGCCGCCCTCGTAGCGGCCTTTCCGGGCTACGGCTTCGAGGTCTTTCTGCGCGTCGGACTGCCCGCGGTCTGGGACCACGAGGCGGCGCGGACAGCCCCGGTGGCGCACGGCGCGCCGCGCGGGTGAAACGGTCGCCCGGGCGCTACCGCGTGCGACATGAAACGGCAGATGGAAGCGGCTCACCCCGCCCGCGGCGGGCCTGCGCGGGCCGAGCGGGCGCGAACGCCGCGGGCGCCCAAGCCGAAGACCGGCGAACGCGCCATCGGTGCCTCCGTGCCGCGCAAGGACGGCCTCGAGCAGGTCGAAAGCAGCGCCCGCTACATCGACTACATCGCCATCCCAGGGATGCTGCACGCGGCCGGGGCGACGAGCGCCCACCCGCACCCCGACGCGAGCCGTCTCGTCAGTGCGGGGTTCAGCCCTCCCGCCCTCTGGATGCCGGCCGGTACGGGCCCGTGCGCAAAATGCGTCAAAAAGAAAAACGCGCACTCGACCCGAAGGCTAAGTGCGCGTTTTCATGTGGTTGCGGGGACAGGACTTGAACCTGCGACCTTCGGGTTATGAGCCCGACGAGCTACCAACTGCTCCACCCCGCGGCAGATGGGAGACTTCTAACAGCGCGGCGCGCCATGTCAACCGTTCGTTTTGGTTTCTGCGGCGGGGGGTCCTCGTCGGCCCGCAGCTTGGCGCTGGGCCTCGAGGAGCGTGTCGTAGAGGGCCATGTCACGCAGAAGAAGAGGCCCTGAAAAGGAGATCGTTCGCGTGCGGGACGCGTTCTTTGGGAAGACCACTTCGAGCCTGTCAGGGTGTTCCAGGAGGCTCGGCGCGCGCGCGGGCCATTCTACGCAGGAGATGGCGTCTTCCTCCGCTATCTGGTCGAGCAAACCGAGGTCCCGCGCGGCCAGCTCTTCGTCGAGCCGGTAGAGGTCGAGGTGATGAACATGGGGTTCGGTGGGATACGTGCGGGCCAGAGCGAACGTGGGGCTTTGGACTCGCAGCTCCGCCCCGAAAGGCAGCGCCCCGACGAGCCCCTGCACGAAAGTGGTCTTTCCCGACCCCAGGGGCCCTTCGAGCAAGAGCACCGCGGGGGCTCGAAGGGTGCGAGCGAGCAGCTCGCCGAGGCGCCGGGTCGCGGCTGCAGAGGTGGTCCTGACCGCGATTTTCATCGCCATGCCTCGTCGAGGGCCGAAGCCATTGCGTCCGCGATTTCTCGCGCGAGGTGACCCCGCTGGCGGTTGGCCGCGAGCCAAACGCCTGCTTCCTGGTGGGCGACGGTACCGAGAACCGCCGCCGACTCCGCAGACAGTCCTCGGCTGAGCAGCGCGCCGAGGG
>JBMTAX010000615.1:0-2593 GCA_049429145.1 Myxococcota bacterium | reverse complement strand
GGTGCCGCGACGCGGTCACCCAATCGCACACGTGCACCACAATCGACAACGCTGACGACCGTAGCGCTGCTTTTTCCAACCGGCGACCGCCATGCTTGCCTGAGTCTGCGAGGTAGACTCTGGCTCTCGTGCACGCCGTCACGATAGCCGGCGGTGTCAGCGCGGCGATTGTGGTCCCATTCCCCCCGGGCGGGACCATTCACGGGCCGATGCGCTATTTCGACGGCGCGCGCCCTCCCTTCGTCGAATCCTTTGTCATCATGCACGGCCATTGATTTGCGCGATGCGACCTCCCCCCTCGCTGTGCGGGCCATCGTCGTCCCCGACCACCCCGGGGTTCAACCCGCTGTCGCTACAGGCAGGCAGTGCACCTATCGTGGCTCACGCCACGAACGAAGAGAAGCCAAACAGGCACACGCACAGACCCCCTTGCTCTACCGGCACCGCGTCATCGGGGCCCCAAAAGAGAACCGGCCCGTGAGACAAAGCCCTCGACAAAGAAGCCCGACCTCTTGGTGGCGGCCTCTCTGTACACTACGCCTTTCGTCTCCTCTGTGACTGCCTGCGTCCTCATGGCCTCCTCAGTCATCCTACTGGTCTAGCGCTGACCGACCATGTTGTGCGTTGCGCGATAACGTGGGACGTGCACACCGCCGCCTCGAAGGGTTACTTCATGCACCTCGCCCGGTCTCTCGTCGTCAGTGTCCTCACCCTGACCCCCATCGCTTGCGAAACACCGCCGCCGGCGAGCCTGCACGCCAACCCATCAGGGCCCCTGCGGCTCAAGAGCAAGGGGGCGTCGGAACAGATCGACGTGACGGCGAAGGACGCAAAGCTGCTGCCCTACACGAGCCCCATTCAGGTCAGTTTCCGTTCGCTCGACGAGAGCGTGGCGGAGGTCAGCGACACCGGCCTGGTCACCGCGGTGAGCAGCGGAAACACGCGTATCAGCGCGTCAGCGGGTGCCCTCGCCACCGAGGTGGAGGTGCAAGTCCGCATCCTGGGTAGCGTGGAGATCGCTTCCGACGTCCCCCGCAGCTTGAGCCTCCGCCGTGGGGGTGACTACCGGGCGCAAACCACGGTGAAGGACGATCGAGGTCAGGTCATGGACCCAGCCCCACCGGTCAGCTTTTCAGTGAGCAACTACTGTATCGATGTTGATCCCGATGGCACCTTCCGACCGGTTTCCGTCGGGAAATGTGAACTCATCGCCACCGCCGGGTCACAGAGCGCGAGGTTGTTGGTCGAGGTGGGCTATTGATGCCCGTCGCGCAGTGACGACGCCCCCAGGAAGAGATGCGTGACACGGCGGGCGTGCGATAGAGACCTCAGCTGGAGGCCGTACGCTGTCGACGGTTTTCGGCCATGGCCTTAAGCGACGCGATGTGCGCTTCGCTCAGCCCTTGCCGCTGGGCGTCCGCAAGAACTGCCTCCAGGGTCGCGAGTTCATCGACGTCTCGCTCGCGCAACGAGTTCACGAAGCGACCGAAGGCCTCGAAGGCGTCCCGAAACTCGTCACCCGCGCGCAGCGAACGTAACTGCGGATACTTGCCATCAAGCATCGTGGCGAAATGGCGGTGCAAGAGGGCCACCGGCCCAGCGACGCGGTGGGTGATGATCACACCTGCGACACCGAGCAGCAGCACCTCAGCCCCGAGAAAACCTGCGACCAGCGTGAACACTCTCCGTGCATCGTCGGCGTTCATACGATCACCGATGGCTTCACTCACCTCGATCAGCGCGTTGAGCTGCTGGTAAGCGTCGAGCAAAAAGTACCCGAGGGCCGTCGAGACGGTGGCCGCGACAAAAAAAATCAAGCCTGTGTATTTGAGCTGAAAGCGCCGGTCGACGATGGGAATGAGCCTGCGCTTGTAGCCTGTCATGTTTCGCTCCCACGATCAGCCAGCCCATCCAGAGGCCAGCGCGTAGGAGCGTAGGGTACTCGTCGTCCTGGCGCGGCGGCAAGCCAACGACCTCGCTTGTGGCAGCCGAACGTAGGCTCAGCTCTCCCCATCGCGCTTCAGGCGCTCTATGACCTCGGAATACGAGGTAGCCGTCACGAGCGTACCCATCTGGCTGCGGAAACGCTCTACCAAGTCAGAGCGACGACGCTGCCGCGCATCCGCCAGCGCAGCATGCAGCTGCACGTAGGCGCGCTCGGAGTTCAGGAAAAACGTGAGCGCATCGAGCACGGTGCGAAGGCTGGCGCTCGTGACGGAAACCGCGCGCGCGGTGAACGTGAACTCGTTGTCCTGGCTGTTGCGAATGCGCAAGGTGGCGAGGGCCATGGCGTCAGACTGACGCCCGTGCGAGGAATCGAACCCCGAGCCGAGGCCGAAATCACTCACCTTGATGGTCTTGAGCGACGGAAACTCGCTCGCGAAGCGGCCCACGACGGCGTCGAAGAATGCGTCAACGAGACCAACCCCGCTGCCCTCGAGCTCGATATGCTCGTCCGTACCGCTGCGACTGAGAACCGATCGGACCGTGACACGCCCTTCGGCGACGTCCTCATCCACTGCGGTGCGCTCGAGCCGTAGGTGCAGATACGACTCGCCAAGCACCTCCCGTGCAAGCTGGTCGACGCGCGCGG
>JBMTAX010000614.1:0-2607 GCA_049429145.1 Myxococcota bacterium | reverse complement strand
CCTCCTCGATGGGCAGCTCCGCGAGACCTCGACCGGTTTGCGCCAGGGTCTCCCCAGCGCCCACGGGCCGGGGAGGAATGAGGGCGGAGAGCCCGCGTCCGAGAGAACGTCGCTTGTCGGGGGTGTTCACAGGACCTCCAGGTCATTCGCGCGCTTCGAGGCGAGTTCCGACTCGGCCGGAACTGGGGAAGTAACCAGAGACAACTGGCCCCTCTCGGCCAGTTCCTCCGCCAGGAGCACGTAGGCTTGCGCGCCGCGAGAGTTCGCGTCGTACAACAACACCGGTTGGCCGTGGCTCGGCGCCTCAGACAGGCGCACGTTGCGGGGGATCACGGTGTCGAAGACTTGGCCGGGGAAGTGAGTCCTCACCTCGTCCACCACTTGATGGCTCAGGTTGTTCCGTGCGTCATACATCGTCAGCAGAATTCCATCGAGGGCGAGGGGGCCGTTGAGGCTTCCCCGGACGAGGTCGATGGTCTTCAGCAAATGGGACAACCCCTCGAGAGCGTAATATTCGCACTGGAGGGGAATGAGGACGCCTTGGGCGGCCGTGAGGGCGTTGATGGTGAGCAGACCCAAGGAGGGGGGGCAGTCGAGCAGGATGGCAGCGTAGTCCTCCATCACCTCGGAGAGCGCCTTCTTCAGCCGCGTCTCTCGGGCCATAGCGCCCACCAACTCTATCTCAGCACCGATGAGTTGGGTGTTGCTCGGCAACAGGTCGAGGCCAGCTACGTCGGTCTTGCGGACCACCGTTCGCACGGAGGAGGCCTCGAGCAGCACATCGTAGACGGTAGGTTCATCTGCTTCGGGGTACACACCGAGACCGCTGCCCGCGTTCCCTTGCGGATCCATATCCACGAGCAGGACGCGCTGCCCGAGAGAAGCCAACGAAGCCGCTAAGTTGACGGAAGTGGTGGTCTTGCCAACCCCTCCCTTTTGGTTCGCTATGGCGATAACCCTGCCCATGAATCGCCTCCTCGTGGCGCTCATATCGAAAGGCCCTGGGAAAAGAAAGCGTGCAGCCAGGTTTGGCAGGGGGCAGCGCTCACTCCTGACAAGTGCAGATGACAGCGTTTTTGGTGGTGACGCCCTTGGGGGACCTGGAACCGAGACAAGCGACGCGAGAGACGAGAAAGGAGTTACGCCTATGGCATCGCCCGCGTCCCCACCAGGACGGCACGCGGAGGAAGCCCGAGCAGCTGATACTCCCTCCGCTCACCCGCGGCGAAGCCGGAGGCGGAGAGTGAAGCGGTCCATTGGACGGCCGTGGGCTCCTCGGCGCTCCAAGCCGCGAGCGAACCGCCAGGCCTTAGCAGCTTTCCCAAGGTTCCAAGCTGCGGCCAGGGGAGGGTGGCGCGGGTGAGCACGAGTTGGAAGCTCCCATGTGGAACTTGTTCCTGCCGACAGTTTTCCACTGTCACATGGCGGAGCCCCAAGGAATGAACCACCTGTCGTAGGAAGGAGGCCCTCTTCCGCAGTGCCTCCACCAGCACGATGGGCCGCTCTGGCCAAAGAATGGCGGCCGGAATACCTGGGAACCCGGCGCCGGAACCCACGTCCGCGACCCCCCCGTCGGGGGCCAAGAGGTCCGTGAGCAGACGAAGTCCCGCCAAGGAGTCTGCGCAGTGGCGTCGAGCTACCTCAAGGGGCTCCTCCACACGGGTCAGGTTTTGTACCCGGTTCCAGCGAGCAAGTAGGTCGACGTGGGCTTGAAGCTGCTCGAGCTGGTTATCGCCCAAAGCGGGCAGGGTAGGGTTCTCAAGAAATACTTGCCGCAGGGCAGACGGTTGTTGGTTCATGGGTTCCTGCTGTCGAGCCAAAGGGTCACCGGCCCATCATTGGTCAGAGCCACCTTCATGTCCGCCCCAAAGCATCCCGTCTCTACGACAACCCTCTCCCGCAGCAAACGAACCAACTCGTTGATCATTGCGGATGCACGACCTGGCTCCATGGCGGTGGTGAAGGAGGGACGCATTCCCCGGCTCACGTCTCCACACAAAGTGAACTGACTGACAACCAGGATCGAGCCTCCCGCTTGGATGACCGAGAGATTCATCTTGCCCGCGGCATCGGGGAAGATTCGAAGTCCACAGAGCTTGCGACCAATCCACTGAAGGTCCTCAGGGCCGTCCCCCTCGGCTGCAGCAACCAGTACGAGAAGCCCGGGTCCGATGGAAGCGATACCCTCCCCGGAAACCTCTACGCTCGCATGGGAGACTCTCTGAACCACAGCTCTCATGGCCGGTCTCTCATGGCGAATCAAACCACTTGGGTCAATGACCAGGGTGTCTGTCTGACGGATTCCACGTGAAACATCGAAAAGACGGGCAGGCCTATGCATCCGGCCCGCACACCCTCAGGAGCGGCCTTCGCTCGGGCGTGCGCGGCGTCCCTCGTTCGCCACGATGGACAAAGAGGAGGCCTCCGGAGCGATCCATCGTTTTCGCCTTTTTCTGCTTCAGTCGGCCCCTCTAGGTGGAGCCAGAAGGTTCCACGTGAAACATCCACCCGCGGACTCCACGGGTCTACGGAGAGGTTTCACGTGGAACCCGCACCAGTGCTCCTTCGGCTACCTTGGCGTCTTCTCTGGGCCACCCTTCAGTTGTT
>JBMTAX010000613.1:0-2613 GCA_049429145.1 Myxococcota bacterium | reverse complement strand
CGGGCAGATCGAAGATCGGCTCACGCGCAGTTCCCGTTCGCTGTAATCCACCGGCGAGGAAGCGACCGGTCGCGAGCACCACGGAGCGCGGCTCGAACAAACACTCCTCACCATTGACCACGGCACGGACTTCTCGCACCCTGTTGTCGGCGATGACGGCACCCAGGGCATCCCCACGGAGCACCTCAATCCGTTCGTGTTGGGCGCCGCGTTCGAGGGCCGCGCTCAGACGGGCCCCAGGTGCAGACTGGGGGAGCGCGAGCAGCTCAACCACCGGAAATCCGCAGCGCGTGGCAAGAAGAGCACAGAGTTCGGCGGACTTTTCGTCGAGGCCCAGCACCGGGGGCAAGAGGGCAACGCTGGCATCACCGGGGGGGATCATGCGCTGCAGATGGGTGACGATGTGCTCGACGAAGGCAGCGTGTCCCTCGTGGCGGAGTGCGGCAGCGAACAGGCGCGGCGAGGCGTAGGTCCGTTCGGGGGCGATGGCCGGTATCGACACCACCTCGACGCTGTGCGGCGCCGCCGTGGTGCCAAGCCCGTCTATCCAACGAAGCATCGCCGCCACGGGTCCACCATCGAAACCTGCCACATCTTCGAGTTCCACGACGAGCACTCTGCCGCCGGCAGGAAGGCAGGAGAGGTCGAACGCCGAGCTCTCCTGGGTAAGTGCTGTGCGCTTCACTGTGCCAAGCTGGGTGGCCACGACGAGGTTTCGGCCTTCTGCGCCCCCATGGTACCTGAGGCCGAGGGCGGCCTGCTGCAGCAGGGAAAGAGCATCTGACATACGCTCGCGCGCCGCGCCGGCGACACGCGCGTATGGATGACGGGGATGGGATGCAGCGAGCCGCTCGATGGACTCCTCGAGAGTCATGCCCGCATCGAAGGCGTGACGCGTTGGGGTAGGCAACAAGGCCCTGTCGCCGTCTGCCACGTCGACGGCCCCCGACGACATCGCGGTCGCCCCTTCCGCCTTTTTCAACACGACCACCTTCTCGGCACCTGCACGACGTGCGGCTACGGCCGCACAAATGCCGGCAGCACCACCGCCGAGGACGAGCACATCGACCGCTGTGGCGTCGTTGGGGGGGTGACGGATCATTCGCGGGCCTCCGTCACGGCGACGCTCGAGAACCTTCCGGGCGTCGTCGTGCCTCGATGCCTCCCCGCACTCGCAGCGTGAGCTTCGGTCGAACTCGATGGCCCCCCGGGCGCTGGATGCGCGAGAGACTGTCCGGGCTGCCAGAGAGGACACCCGGTCTGCTCCGCAGCTTGAAAGAAGACGCCGAGGTTTGCGGTCAAGTAATGCATCGCTTGGTTGAGTTCTTCAGTGGCGAGGTTCGCTCCCTCGAGCACGGACCGTTTTCCGGCGAAGCGAGCACTCATGGCGTCATGCATCTCGCGAAGCATCTCTGGCACCGTGAGGTCGTGTTCCTCGTGGAGCACCTGCGCGCAGCGCGCCAGGCAGCGGGTACCCCCACAAGCTCCCATGCTGACCCGGGTCCGACGCCGCACGTCGACGAGGCGGCGAACCATTTCCGTCCTCGCGCTGTAACGGACTTCAGCCTCGGTCACGGGCTCGCACTGGCATAACGTCACCCCGAGACGTGGCCGTTCATCAGCGAGGGCGAGCACCGCTTTCGCCTCCGTACCGTGACGGTAACCGAGTCGCGCCCCGGTGAGCCTCGGCTGCCGGCAGGTCTGTGCCCACGTCGCCCCGTCGGGCTCGCCCTCGCCTCCGGGCAAGGGCTGACGATGGGTGACGCACGGGTTGCGGTTGCCCACGCGGGCGGCGACGAGGTCGGTGACCTCCTCCGCCAGTTGGCGATAAGCGGCGAGCTTTCCGCCTGCCACCGAGATGAGGTTGGCGACGCCCTGGCGCCCATGGTCATAGAATTCATGCTCTCGACTGAGCCGGTCTTCGTTCTTGCCCCATGCGTACAGCGTCGGGCGAATGCCGACGTAGGTGCGGCTCATCCGATAGTCATCAATGGAAGGGAAAACTCTGCGGGCAGCCTCGAGGATATATTTTACCTCGTCCTCGGTTGCTACGGGATTGTCGAGGTCACCGTAGTAATCGTCATCGGTGGTACCGACGATGCTGCCGTTTTCATGCGGCATGAGGAACATCTGACGACCCAACGCCAGTCATCACGATGCCGTAGTTCGAGATGCGGTGACTGTAGACGATGTGCACCCCTTTCCCGGGCCGCAACTCGTAATGGGCACCCGCCCGGGCAGCGACCCTTGGTCCCCACGCGCCTGTGGCGTTGATGACCACAGGCGCAGAGTGGGTCTCAGCCGCTCCAGTGAGTCGATCGCGAATACGCACCCCACACACGGGCTCACCGTGTCCCCCCAGGAAACCCTCGAGCTCGCACCAGGTTCGGATCACAGCGCCGTGCCGCTGTGCATCGAGGGCGTTCGCTACGACGAGCCGGAAAGGATCGATGCCCCACTCGTCCATGGTC
This sequence comes from Myxococcota bacterium, assembly GCA_049429145.1. GTDB lineage: Bacteria > Myxococcota > UBA727 > UBA727 > CAYLZW01 > JBMTAX01. Next base: position 142 of record JBMTAX010000613.1, on the reverse strand, counting down.
ACGGCGCCGATCACGTCGGCGGCGAGCCTTGGCTCCAGCGCAAGCACCTCATCACGGCGAAGCCGGGTATGTGGCTTGCCCCGCTTGAGGGGTTGGTAGACGTCATAGGCCTCGAAGAAGATCTCGGCTCCCTCGAGCAGCA
>JBMTAX010000612.1:0-2573 GCA_049429145.1 Myxococcota bacterium | reverse complement strand
AGCACCCTCACATCATCTGACGAGCTCGTCACGAGGCCGCTCAGCTCACGCACCAAAGCCCCAGCGTCCCCCACGGTGCGCACCAGTTCTTTCGAGAAGGACTCCCCATCGGTCTGTTGCAGGAGGGCATCCACACGGGTCACCGCGGTCTCCAGCGGTGGGGCGATGACGTTCAAGCTCGCGACGAGCTGCGACACGGAGCGGATGACAGCGTCGATCTCGACGGTGGGTTCGTTGCGGCTGATGACAGAGCCGGGCACGAGCGGAGGGGAGGGCGGTTCGCCTGGATCGAGGTCGATGTATTTCTCGCCGAGAAGGGTCTTGGCTCGGACCGCTGCCTTGCCGTTCCCGTGCAGTGTGACGTCGCTGTCGATGGCGATGGTGACCCGGGCGAGCCGTCCCTCGATGCCGATGTCCTCCACCACGCCAACCTGCACCCCTGCGATGGCGACGCTGTTGTCCTCGTGCAGTCCAAGGGCGCTGTCGAAGAGAAGCACATAGCGCGCGGACCGTGCCGGGGCTCCGCCGCCGACGGTCAGTGACAGCCAGACGAATAGCGCCGCCGCGCCGAGGACGATCAGGCCCAAGGCGATGTCGAGGGGGGTGGAGCGCGTCTCCATGACCCTCTGACTCTAGCGCAGCCTGGGCTCGGCGTCAGGCGGTGGTCGACGGTCGAGGAAAGATCGCACCACTTCGTCTTTGGACTGCAGGACCTCGTCTTTTTTGCCGAACAGGCGGAGACGGGCGTTGTGCAGCAGGCCGACGTGATGGGCGATGGTCGCGGCACTCTGCACGTCATGGGTGATCACCACGAAGGTGAGGCCGAGGCGCGCCTGCATGTCGTTGATGAGGGCATCGATGGCGGCGCTGGTTTGGGGGTCGAGTCCGCTGGTAGGCTCGTCGAAGAGAACCATTTCGGGCTCCAGGGCGATGGCACGCGCGAGGGCGACCCGCTTCCGCTGGCCACCGGAGAGCTCCGACGGCATTCGACCACTGTAGCCTGCGAGCCCAACAAGCTCGAGGAGCCCCTCCACTCGCTCTTCCAACTCATGGCTCGGGAGACGCAAGTGCTGCTTCAGGGGGAAACCCACATTGGCACCCACGGTGAGGCTCCCGAACAAGGCGCCATCTTGGAACAGCATGCCGAAGCGACGTCGCAGCCGCAGCAATCCCGCGGCTCCTAAGGCAAAGACCTCCTCCCCCAACGCGAAGACCGAGCCGGTGTCAGGACGTGTGAGTCCCACCGCGAGTCGAAGTAGCGTGCTTTTGCCCGTGCCGGAGGGACCGAGCAGGACCGTGGTCTCTCCCCTCGGCACGCACATCTCGATGGCGTCCAGAACAAGGCGGTCCCCGAAGCGCTTGCTGACCCCGCGGAACTCGAGGGCGGGCGTCGTCATGGACGAGCTATCGGTGCGCGCAGTGGTCATCCGCCGATCGCCTGTCCGTAGAAAGCGTAGGTCATAAGGAGGCTTGCCAAGCACACCACCACCATGGCGCGCACCACCGCCTGGTTCGTCGCCGACCCCACGCCTCGAGCGCCCTTCGTCGCGTGAAGACCTTCTCGCGTGGCCACGCAGCCGACGAGGAAGCCGAGGAGGGTCCCTTTCAGGAGACCGACGAGGAAATCCGCGGGAACCACAGCACCGGTCAACGCCGACCACATGCTGCCGCGATCGATACCAAGCTGGAAGGTACCGATGACCCATGAGCCCACGAGCCCGGTCCCGCATGCGACGAGCACACAGATGGGGGTGCCGAGGGTGGCCGCGATCACCCGGGGGGCGACGAGGGTGCGCATCGTATCGATGCCCATCACCTCGAGAGCGTCCACTTGCTGGGAGGTGCGCATGCTGCCGAGCTCACTGGCGAACTCGGCACCGCTGCGCGCCGCCACCGATGCGACAGCGAGCAATGGGAACATCTCCCGCACCCCGCCGAGGCCCACGATGAGCCCCGCGAGTGGCCCCCCTCCGATGAGCGCAAGAGAGTTTGCGGCCTGCACGGTCAGCATTGCCCCAGAGAAGAACGAGACCACCACCACCACAGGCAGGGAGCGCACCAACAGCAAGCCCAGTCGCACCCGTGCGGCGATGAAGGAAGGGGGGCGCAGCGAGGCGAAAGCGACGCGACCCACGAAGGCAAGCGGCGCAACCAGCGCGATGAGCCAACGGGTTGGAAGCACGACGACACGCAGGCTCATAGTGCAATCCCCCCGCCGCGTAATCCGAACAGGGTTGTATTCAAGACGTAGTTTGTCACCAAAACGAGGATTACGCTGACGACGACGGTGCGGTTGGCGGCGCGACCGACCCCCTCTGAGCCTCCCGTGGCGGTGCTCCCGAAGGTGACGCTCACTGCGCCGATGCCGAGGCCGAACAGGAAAGTCTTGCACTCGCTGAGCCACAGGTCGGTGAGGGTGAGCCCCTCGATGGTGCCGGCCACATAGGGGGTGTGGCCCAGACCCGCCAGTGGCACGGCGACGAGGTATCCTCCGAGGAGGCCGCACAGGATGGCAGAGACGTTGAGAAGGGCGGTGGTGACCGCGGTCGCCATGACGCGCGGCCCGAGGACGA
>JBMTAX010000611.1:0-2629 GCA_049429145.1 Myxococcota bacterium | reverse complement strand
CTCGTCAACGGGGCCCAGGGTATCGCCGTTGGCATGGCGACGAGCATCCCGCCGCACAACTTGGGAGAAGTCATCGATGCGCTCGAGTTGCTCATCGATGCGCCCGATACGAACGTCGCGACGTTGCTCAAGAAGGTAAAAGGCCCCGACTTTCCTACGGGTGGGGAGCTCGTCACGTCGAAGACGGAACTACGCCAGATCTACGAGACCGGCCAAGGCACGCTGAAAGTGCGGGGAGAGTGGAAGACGGAGGAACAACGAGGGCACAAGGCCATCGTCATCACGTCGATCCCCTATGCGCTCGAGAAGACCGCCCTGGTGGAGAAGATCGCTGACGTGATCATGTCGAAGAAGCTCCCGGCGCTCGTCGACGTGCGAGATGAGTCCACGGAGCAGGTGCGGATCGTCTTGGAGCTACGACGAGATGCGAACCCTGACCTCGTCATCGCCTATCTTCACAAGCACACCCCGCTCCTCAGCAATGTCCAGGTGAACCTCACCTGCCTCGTACCGTCGGAGAATCCTGACGTTCCCACGCCGGAACGGGTCGACCTGAAGGGGATGCTGCAGCACTTCCTGACCTTCCGCTTCGACGTGGTCCAGAAGCGTCTGTCACATGATCTCGCCGAGCTCGAACGGCGGCTGCACATCCTCGAAGGCTTCGAGAAAGTCTTCGATGCCCTCGACGAAATCATTCGGATCATCCGGCGCAGCGAAGGCAAAGCCGACGCGGCATCGAAGATCATGAAGCGTTTTGACCTCGACGAGGAGCAGACCGATGCCATCCTCGAGTTGAAGCTCTACCGTCTGGCCAAGCTCGAGATCCTGGTTATCCAAGAAGAGGCCAACAAGAAGCGAGCGGAGTCGAAAAAGATTCGTGCGTTGCTGGGCAGTCCCAAGAAGCTCTGGGGCGTGGTTCGTGAGGAGCTCGGGGAGATTCGTACCGCCTACGCGGAACGCCGCAAGACGCGCATCGTCAGCGGTGGCGAGGAGCAAGAGTTCACCGCAGAAGACTTCATCATCGATGAAGACGCTGTGGTCATCGCTTCGGCGCAGGGCTGGGTCAAGCGTCAGGGCACGGTGAAGGACTTGTCGACGACGAGAGTAAAGGAAGGTGACTACGTCCTCGCTTGTGTCGCTGGCTCTACTCGTGCTTCGGTGGCCTTCTTCTCCAACTTGGGCAGCTGCTATGTCGCGCGTATCGCTGATGTACCGCCCTCTACTGGATACGGTGACCCCATTCAGAAGCTCTTCAAGTTCGCCGATGGCGAGAGACTCATCGCGGCCTATTCGTTCGACCCCCGCTGTCTGGCCCTGCCCGAGCAAGCACAGACGGCCGACGGGGCACCTATGCCCCCCTTCGGGATCGCCGTGACAAAGCAGGGATTCGCCCTGCGGTTCCCGCTCGCGTTGCACAAAGACCCCTCGACACGGGCGGGTCGACGTTTCGCCAAGCTGAAGGATGACGATGAGGTGGTTGCGGTCTTCCCCGCCGACAGGGGCTGGGTCGTGGCCGCCGCCAGCGACGGCGTGGGTATCGCCGTTCCTTGCGACGACGTCGCGCTCCTCGCGGGTCCTGGACGCGGTACCCAGCTCCTCAAGCTTGGTAAGGATGCTTCGGTGCTAGGGGCACGAGCCGCGACGGCTCGTCGGGGAGAACCACTCGTTGCTCTCACCCCCAAAGGGTCGCGGTATGAGCTCCACGTTGCCGAGGTGGAAGCCCCGCGAGGGGGCCGCGGCAAGGTGATGGTGAAGACCTCTGGCTTCGAGCGCGTGGAGTTCATCGCTCCCACCGTGCCGAACCTCAGCGACAAGGCCGATAAGGCCACGAAGGGACACTGAGTATGGTGAGCACCTCTCGTTCTGCCCCGGCGAAGCGGCAGGCATACGACGCCGATGACATTCGCGTGCTCGAGGGTCTCGAGCCGGTGCGCATGCGCCCCGGCATGTATATCGGTGGCACGGACCTGCACGGGTACCATCACCTCCTTCGTGAGATCCTCGACAACTCCATCGACGAGGCGATCAACGGACACGCCAGTGCGATTCACGTGGTGCTCGACGAGGATTATCGCGGCGTGTCGATCGAAGATGACGGCCGCGGCATTCCTGTCGCCATCATGAAGAAAGTCGGGCGTCCTGCGGTCGAGGTCATCCTCTGTACCTTGCACGCTGGCGGCAAGTTCGGCGGGGACAGCTATGACGTCTCGGGCGGACTTCACGGGGTCGGCTCCTCAGTGGTGAACGCGCTCAGCGAAGAGATGAGTGTCGTCATCAAGCGCGACGGGTTCACTCACACGCAGAGCTACGCGCGCGGAGTACCCACGACGAAGGTCAAGCGCGGCGCAGCGACGCGCGCCACCGGGACCAAGGTTCACTTCCGACCCGATGCACAGATTTTCGGCGACGCTGCGCGCTTTGACCCGCGTCGAATCAAGGACCTCCTCGACGCGAAGGCATACCTGCACCCAAACGTCACCCTTCACTTCGAGGACCCGAAGGCAGACGAGCGCCTCACCTTCCATCACCCAGAAGGCTTGAAGGAGTTCCTGCCGCGCGTCGTCGACCAAAACAAGCGCACTTATGTGCACAAAGAGGTCTTCCACCTCGAGCGTGAAGACTACCCTCG
>JBMTAX010000610.1:0-2633 GCA_049429145.1 Myxococcota bacterium | reverse complement strand
TGGAGTCGCGGAAGTCGAGATAAACGCCGAGGCCACCGGGGCCGACGCCGCGCCCCTCGTCGCATACGTATTTCGCGTTCCGGGACGCCACATCGCGCGGGACAAGGTTGCCGAAGCTCGGATAGCGGCGCTCGAGGAAGTAGTCGCGCTCCTCTTCAGGGATCGAGTTGGGCGCACGGGTATCGTTGACCTTCTTGGGTACCCACACCCGGCCGTCGTTTCGCAGTGACTCGCTCATCAACGTGAGCTTCGACTGGTAGTCACCGCTCACAGGAATGCACGTGGGGTGGATTTGCGTATAGCAGGGGTTCGCGAAGGCCGCCCCTCGCTTGTACGCCCGCCACGCGGCGGTGACGTTCGACCCCATCGCGTTGGTCGAGAGGAAGAACACGTTGCCGTAGCCACCGGTGGCGAGCACGACGGCGTCGGCCGCCCAGGTTTGATACTCCCCGGTGACGAGGTTACGGGTGATGATGCCCTTGGCGTGGCCGTTCACGACGACGACGTCCATCATCTCCATGCGCGTATGCATCTTCACAGCGCCAGCACCCACCTGTCGCTCGAGGGACTGGTAGGCACCGATGAGGAGCTGCTGCCCGGTCTGGCCACGGGCGTAGAACGTCCGCGCCACTTGGGCACCGCCGAAGGAGCGGTTGTCGAGGTAGCCGCCGTATTCACGCGCGAAAGGGACGCCTTGCGCGACGGCTTGGTCGATAATGTCGACGCTGACCTGGGCGAGCCGGTAGACGTTGGCTTCGCGTGAACGGTAATCGCCACCCTTCACGGTGTCGTAGAAGAGCCGCCAGACACTGTCGCCGTCGTTTTTGTAGTTTTTCGCCGCGTTGATGCCGCCCTGGGCTGCAATGGAGTGGGCGCGCCGCGGACTATCTTGGAAGCAGAAGCAGTGAACGTTGTAGCCGAGCTCCCCGAGGGAGGCCGCTGCCGAAGCCCCGGCGAGGCCCGACCCTACGACGAGCACGGTGTACTTACGCTTGTTGGCGGGGTTGACCAGCTTCATGCTGAAGCGGTGCTTGTTCCACTTGTCTTCGACGGGCCCTGGGGGCACGCGCGCGTCGAGAGTGCGATTCACCTGCTGAGTCATGGTCACCTCTGCGTCAGCTGACTGTCGACCAATAGAAGAGCGTGAGAGGGATGGCGATGTAGCCCGCCACAATGGCGAACACCACGCCGCGCGAGGCTGCACGCAACAGCGGCGTCCAGCGTGGATGCCGGAGCCCCAAGGACTGCCAGAAGCTGACGCTGCCATGGAAAAGGTGCAGCAGTAACATCGCCACGCTGACGGCGTAGAACGCTGCAACCCAGGGCACGCCAAAGCTCTTGCGCATCATTTGATAGACGTCGTGGAGCCCCGCTTGGTCGCGGAAGCTGTAGAACTCGGACAGGATCACCCCACCCGTGAAATGCAGGAGGTGGAACACAACGAAGACGAGCAGCACGATGCCGCTCACCGCCATGAACCTGGACGAGAACGTAGAACGGTCATGGTGCTGGGGCGCATGGTAACGCGAGCCGCGGGCGTTTCGGTTTTGTGCGTTGAGTTTCAGACCTAGAGTGAAGTGGAGCACGAAGCTCGCGCCGACGACCACGCGGGTACCCCACAGGAGCGCGGGCGTCGACTTCAGAAGGTGGGCGTATTCATTCAGCTGTTGGCCCAGGTACCCCCCCTCGGGGGCGTGCAGGAACACCTGCAGGTTCCCCAGCACGTGCCCGATGGTGAAGCCCCACGCGATGACGCCGGTCAGCGCCATCAGCACCTTCGCCCCGATCGATGATGTGAAAAACTGTCGCAGCGCCGCGATAGACGCCCCCAGCGGTCTCCCTGACTCCACCACGCTCATGGTCTCTCTCCTCCACGAAGCCCACCTGACGGTGTGGCCAAACGGGACACTCGCTTTACAGCTTCATCTCTTCCAGCAGCTTCTTCACCGACCCGACGGAGGCGGTGAACGCGCTCTGCTCTTGTTCATTCAGGCGCACTTCCATCACCCGTTCGATGCCGCTCGCACCAATGACGGCAGGCACCCCGACAAACAGCCCCTTCACGCCGTACTGGCCGTCCAGGTAGGCGGCGCAAGGCAACACGCGCTTGGTGTCGTGCAGGTAGGCCTCTGCCATGTCGATGGCCGAAAGCGCCGGAGCGTAGAACGCAGAGCCGTTGCCGAGAAGCTGGACGATCTCGCCGCCACCCTTGCGGGTGCGATCAATGATCGCATCCAGGCGCTCTTGGGACAGCTGTCCCATCTCCACGAGCTCGGTGAGGGGAACGCCGCCCGCCGTGGAGTAGCGAGCCAGCGGTACCATATCGTCGCCGTGGCCGCCGAGCACGAAGGCGTGAACGTCTTCGCGCGAGATGCCGAGTTCCCAAGCGAGGAACGTGCGGAATCGAGCCGAGTCGAGCACACCAGCCATCCCTACGACCTGCTTCGCCGCGAAGCCGGCGCGCTTCCACAGCGCATACACCATGGCATCGAGCGGGTTCGTGATCACGATGACGAATGCGTTGGGCGCATAGGTCTTGATGCCGTCGGCGACCTGGTGAATGACTTCGAGGTTCTTGGCGAGGAGGTCGTCGCGGCTCATGCCGGGCTTGCGGGGAACGCCCGCGGTAACGA
>JBMTAX010000609.1:0-2636 GCA_049429145.1 Myxococcota bacterium | reverse complement strand
CAAGGCCCTCGAGAAACACAAAGAGATGTGGGAGAAGCAAGTGCGTCGCGAGCGCATGCTCAAAGAGGAAGAGGCTGCGGAGGACATCGCCCAGGCTCAGTACTTCCAGCGAGCGCTTCAAGACCGCGAGGAGTGAAGCCACGCGTCGGTTCGCAAGGAGGCTGCGCAACCCGGGGCGTTGCGCTGCACGGTGCCAGCAACCTCGCGATGGGCCTGACGATACCTAGCGAGTGAGCTGATCAGGGAGGGCTTGTCGTGTCACGGGTCGAAGAGCAGCAACAAAAGGCCGCCGCCGAAGCAGAGCGACTGCAAAAGCAGCAAGACCGCGACGCCAGGGAGGCGAAGCGCAGCGACGAGAGCCGTCAGCGTTTCGGGCAACTGCTGCAGCGGGGTGGACAGGAACAGAGAGCCTCCGCCGCACAGACGTCTCGGCAGCAGGAGGCCGACCGTACGGCACAAGCCGGACGAGAGCGCCACGACCAGTCCACTGCTAGCCTGCGCGACGCTCGGCTCGCTCGCGGGGGAACGCTGCAGCACCAGCGCATCCTCGACCAGGCCAAGAGTTTTCAGGGCACCCTCGAAACACAGCGTACGCAAACGGAGCAGACCCAAACGGAGCAGGTCCGCACCCGTGACGAAGGGCTCGCCGAGACACGTCTGCACACGGAGGACCGCGCTGCAGACATCGAGACGACCCGAGAGCAAGAGGCAGAGCGTGAGGCAGACGTGCAGCAGGCCGAGGCGCGGGAGGAAGAGCGGGTCAATAGCGCCATCACCGGCCATGGCCATCGGGGCTCTGGTGGAGGTGGTGGCAACTCGCAGCATGATCCCCCGACGACGGGTATCGACGCACTCGGCGAGAGCAAGGGCGCGCCTGGCACCGCAGCGTCTCCCCAGGCGAGGGCAGTACAGCAAGTGTCCGAGCAGATTCTGGCCGCGTTGGCGCGTGAGGTCTTCGTCGGGTTCAATGAGCGCGGCTTCGCAGAGATGCGCATCGAGCTGCACGAGGGCGTGCTGCAGGGTGGTACCCTTCGTGTTGAGGCACACGACGGCGAGATCCGGCTGCGTTTCGAGGGGCTCTCAGGGCACGCGCGCAATCTCGTATCCTCCTCTGAGGGCGAGCTGTCGAGGCGCCTCCAAGCCAAGGGGCTTCGCTTGACCGCTTTGGTCGCCTGAACTTTCGGGTAGACCCGACGAGGTCACACGGTGTCGGGACTCCGCCCGACAACTTGCGTTTGACCCCGCGTGCCGAGCTTCTATAGCGTGTGGCGCTCTATGGCCCGAAGGCTGCGACGAAATCCACTGACAGCGTTGCCGCGTCTATCGCGGGAACAAGTGCGTGTGCAGAACGCGCTGATGGCGCACCTCCCGAGCACCGCCTTCGAGGCTGGCTTCAAAGAGCGGCTGCGCTCCACCTTCCAGCCATTGCTGCGTGCTGACCTCGACCTGTGGTTCGACTCCATCACGCCCTGTGACACCGCTGAACTCTCTCGACGAGTACACCACCCTACCTGTCTCGCAGTGGTCGGTCTGGCGCCCACCGAGCATTCGATGCTGGTGGAACTCGATTTGACCGTGGCGCAAAGCGCGGTCGACCGGCTCCTCGGGGGCGCTGCAGAGGACATCGACGGACAGCGGCCTCTCTCCGAGATCGAGGAAGGGGTGTGTTCCTTCCTGTTCCTCCGCGTGCTGTCGTTGCTGCAGGACGGGGAGGGGAGCGAACACCAGCTCTCCTTGAAGCTCAACGGCATCGTCTCCAACCTGCAGGAGCTCGACCGAAGGCTGCCTCCTGACTTGCCCTATCTTTGTGTCACCTTCAAAGTCTTCTTGGATGTGACGACGGGGTTTCTCCGGGTCTTTCTGCCATTGCCCTTCGTGCAGCAGACGCTCGTGCGCCCTCATCCCGACGATGGCCCTGCGCTCCGTCGTCGCTTGCGCCGTCTACAAGAACTCGCTCCTCGCGTCGCGGGCATCAAGGTGCCGCTGCGCGTCGAGGTAGGCCGAATCCCTGTCAGTCTCCAAGACCTCAAGGCGCTCGACACGGGTGACATCATTCTGATCGAGGATCCCCAGGTGAGGCTCACCGACGGAGCACTCACCGGGTCAGTCGACTCCTTCGTCGGGGGGGGACATTACGGCACTGTCCGCGGCTCCCTCTCTGTAGGTGAGCTCGGCGTGTACGAGGTGCTCATTGAGCAGATCGTGCCCAGTGCGCCTCCACCGGCGGGGGGGAGACTCTCGTCACCGGGGGCTGCCCTCGACGAGGAATATGCGCGTGAGATGCCGCAGGGAACAGAGCGCGGTGCTGAGTACGCGCGGCAGAGCAGAGCATTTTTCGAGCGGCGCGCTCTCGGCGAGGCACGTCCGCTCACCACGGGTGTCGAGTCACGATTGGCAGAGGAGTTCTCGATGAGTGACGACGAGGGGTATGGCGGTGATGCCTACGAGGAAGAGCCCTTGCCGGAATCAGTGGGTATGTTGCGCGACGTGGCAGTGCCCCTTGTCGTCGAGCTCGGTCGCGTCAGCGTCTCTGCTGCCGACGTGATGGCGCTTCGGCCGGGCCAAGTGATCGAGCTCAACCGATCGCCCAATGAAGCGGTCGACCTCGTCGTCGATGGAAAGCGCCGCGGCCGAGG
>JBMTAX010000608.1:0-2638 GCA_049429145.1 Myxococcota bacterium | reverse complement strand
GCTCGCGGAAGATCGCCCATGACGTCGAGAGAGCTAGCCGATCTTGTCGAGCAGCGTCATAGAGAAGCTGCTCTTCGTCGCCTGCAGCGACGCCTCGAGCGCGGTCTGCGACGCCTGCAGGCGGCTCGCTGCGTCGATGACATCCACCTCGCCGAGTTCGGCGGCTTGGATCTGCGTCTTCAGCGACACCATGTCGGCGGCGCTCTCTGCCGCCATGATCACCGTCGTCACGGAGCCCACTTCGGCGCGACCGGCGGCGGCCTGGGCGATGCTGCCGTCGAGCCCCCCGATGCTCCCACGGATGGCGTCAGCGTCGTTGGCCTCGAGAGCTGCCTGCAGCGAGGCCAGGCTCGCGAACAGGTCAGCCCCTCCGCCCGCGCCCTTGAACAGCTCGTCGCCCGGGAAAGACACGTCCTCCTCGACACCGAAGCCGATCTCGATGCGGCGCACCCCGTCGTCGCCGACGTAAGTACCGTCATCGAGGAAAGGCGGCTTATCGGTGAGGTCGCCGGCGAAGAGGTAGCGGGCGCCGAGGCGCTGGTTCGCCAGAGTGACCAGGGTCTTCGACAGCGCCGCCACCTCCAGAGCCGCGGCCTGCCGTGACGGGGCGTCATAGGAGTCGTTGGCGAAGGTGACCGCCAACTCCTTGGCGCGCGTCATCACGTTGGCGACCTCGCCAAGAGTGCCGTCGACCACATCGAGCTCGTTCCGCGCGGCGGCCGCCGCCGCGGAGATGCCGTCGGCGCGAGAGGACTGGGCCTGCAGGCGCAAGATCCGAGACGTGGCGGCGGGGTCATCGTAGGCCCGCTGTACGCGGCGACCGCTCGACAACTCTCCCGTAGCGGTGGCAAGCCCGCTTCGGGCTGCCTCTCCGCTGCGCGCGGCGCGATCGAAGATCTGTCGTTCGGTGACCCGCATGACTTCCTCCTGCTCAGCGCAGCCTCATCACGGTGTCGAGCATCTCGTCAACGGTTTGGATGACTTTGCTGGTCGCCTCGAAGGCGCGCTGGGCCTTCATCATCTCCACCATCTCTTCATCGATGGAGACCGAAGACGCAGAGGCGCGCAGATCCTCGAGGCGCGCCCGCAGCGCCCCTTCCTGCTCGGCCACCGAAAGTGCGCGCTTCGTATCAGTGCCGAACGCTGCAGCCAACGTGGCGAAGGTGCCCGCGGGCCCCTCCCCTCCGCTGAGGGCGGCGTCCTCGGTGGCGAGGAGCGCAAGGACGCCGGCGTTGTTGCCCGGCAGCGCGTCGAGACTGTTGCTGGTGGCGATCCCCCGAGGGTCGGCCTCGATGTCAGGGTTGACCTCGAATTGCCGCGCAGCGTCGGTCGCGGTGGCAGAGACGAGAAAGAGAGGTTTGCCCGTGGTGCCGTCGGTGCCGAAGCCTGCCTCGTTCACCGCGTTGAGACTCGAGGCGAAATCGAAGGCGAACTGGTCGAGCCCCTCCTGCGTCCGCAAGAGCGCTCCGTCGCGGGCCGCGAGGCTGCCACCGAGGGTGCCAGACAGGCCGCGCGGGTCCACGGGCTTGCCGTTGAGCCGCAACGCCAGGTAGCCGCCGTTTCCCGGGTCGACTTCGGCGCTCATCTCATAGGTCCGATCGCCTACCACGAGGGCGGCGCCACCAGGCAGGAGCAGGTTCATGTCGCCGCTGGCATCGGGCACGGGCGAAGCGCCGGTGAGCTCCGCGAGACGGTCGGCGGCGAGGCGCCGCTTGTCGAGGAGGTCGTTGGGAGCCTGCCCCGAGCCTGCCTCTGCGCGAATGGCGATGTTGAGCTCGGCCACCTGCTGCGACAGTTCGTTCACCTCGGCGACCTGGGCCGGGATCGCGGCATCGACCCCGCGCCGGGCGGTCGAGATGTCGGTGGCGGCGCGGCCGATGGCCTGCTGGAGCCCCTTCGCGGCGCCCACCACGGCCTCGCGGGTGCCGGGCTCCTCGGGGTATGCCGCGAGCGTGCGAAGTGCCGAGTAGAAATCGCGCAAGGCGGGGGCGACGCCCCCGGGAATGTCGAGGTCGAAGGCACTCACCCCGGTGAGGGCTTCGGCCTCGGCGGCAGCGCGACGCTCGCCCCCGAAGGTGCTCGAGACCCGCGATTCGATGAAGCGATCGCGGGCCTGGCTGATGCTCGTGAGGTTGACACCCCGACCTACCCGCACCCCGCCGAGGAGGGCGGCACTGGCCTCTTCGAGGTTACCGCGCTGCCGAGAGTAGCCGGGCGTGTTGACGTTCTGGAGGTTGTTCTGCGCCGTCGCGCTCGCGCCGCGGTGGGCGAGCATGCTCTGGGCGCTGTTGCCGAGGAGGGAAAAGAGAGACATCTCAGGTCCGCCTCGACACGCGAGAAGCGGACTCGCGGTCAAAATAGGTGCTCTGGGTGCGCCCGCCGCGCCCGTAGGTCAAGGCCTCTTTGGGGGCGATGGCCTCAACGTAGCCTTCCACAAGGCCGCGCACCCGCTCGAGGATGTGCTGGTTGATGCGCTCCTCGGCGCGCAGGGCCTGGCCGAGGGTGCGCACCCGGGCCAGCTCTTGCTCGAGGGCCGGGGGCCTGGCCGCCGCCGGCGAGAGGCGTGCCGCGATCTGCTCGGCGAGGCGCCGCGCGGCATCCTGGAAGGCGCTCTTGCGAGCGGCGGCGCTGATCATCC
>JBMTAX010000607.1:0-2638 GCA_049429145.1 Myxococcota bacterium | reverse complement strand
CGCGCCCCACAGGAGGGCGCGCGGCGGGAAGAAGACGGGGCGCACGCTCGGAGGTGCGTCCCGCTGGTCTCAGCGACCCGAGTAGTACTCGACGACGAGCTGCGGCTGCAGGTCGAGGGGCACGTCCTCACGCTCGGGGAGCGCCTTCATGCGCGCCTCGGGCTTGCCCTCAGCGACCTCGAGGTACTGCGGGTGAGCGATGTTGTTCGGGTCCTTCATGGCCTCGAGCGCGCGCTCCTTCCACTTGCTCGTCTCCTTGACGGTGACGATGTCGCCGGGACGAACTTGGAAGGCAGGGATATTCACGCGGCGGCCGTTGACCTGGATGTGCCCGTGGCGGGTCATCTGGCGCGCGGCGGGGATGGTGCCCGCGAAGCCCGAACGGAAAACGACGTTGTCGAGGCGACGCTCGAGGAGCGAGAGGAGGTTCGAGCCTTTGTTGCCCTTGCCTTTCGAGGCCTGCTCCATGTAGTGGCGCAGCTGCTTCTCGGAGACGCCGTAGTGGTAACGCAGCTTCTGCTTCTCCATGAGTCGCAGAGCGTAGTCGGAGAGCTTCTTGCGCCGGGTGGGGCCGTGCTGTCCGGGCGGATAGGGGCGGCGCAGATCGGGATCAGTGCGCATGAGGCCCGGCAGCGAGGTGCCGAGGCGGCGGATGATCTTCAGGCGGGGTCCGGTGTAACGAGCCATTTCTCTTCTACTTTCTCCTCCATCACCCCTGGCCTTTTGCGGGGAACCGGAAGAGTCCGGCGGCCAGGTGGTCCATGTCTATGGATGGAGGTCTCTTCGTTGTGTGGAGGCGGGGTAGCGAACCCGATGGCGAGGGTCAACGGCGTCGTGTGGGGATCGATGCGATCTCCCCCCAGCGGAAACGCAGCACCGCTCAGACGGGCAGCAGCCGGTCACCGAAAGACGCGGGGTCTTCGATGGGACGGGCGAGTTCTCGGGGCTCCCCGAGGGAATGCCACTCGGAAAAACCGGGTTCGCCCGCGTGGTAGTAGAGCAACACCGGCAGATGATCGCGATGTGCGAGGACCCGGGCCTCGAGGGGCTCGAGGGCAAGAAGCTCGGCCCCGAGGTCGTGGAGAAAACCAAGCTCGGCACGGATGTCAGCCTCGACCTCGTACAGCTCGGCCACCAGCTCTGGCTTCTCGCGCTCTACCGCGCTGATGTCACCGCCTGAGGCTTGCTCAAGGGTGCGCACGAGCTCGGCGCGGATGGCCTCAGCGCGGACGACGTGGGCGCGCGCAAGGGTGGCGCCGCGCTCGAGGTGAGGAAGCAGCTCGTTGGCCTCTGCGAGAGTAAACATCCTAGGCAAGAACATGATGGAGAGCGTTATAAGCGCCCCAAACGCTGGGGCAAGGGCGCGTTGCGCAATGCACGCGCGAGGGTGCTGGGAAAACTCGATGAGCGACGAGCATATACTTCTCGACAAACACCTCGCCGACGGGAACCTCGACCAAGCCGAGGCCCTCGCGCGCAACATCCTGGGACGCGACCCTGACGACGTGGTGGCCAAGGTCGCCATGGCACGTCTCCTCGCCGCCATAGGTCGCCTCGCCCAGGCCGAGGCCGAATTGCGGCAACTGGCGGCAGACAACCCCCACTATCCGGAGCCCCTGGCGTACTTGGCGGTCTTGCGCCAGCAGGCCGGGGACACAGCAGAGGCCTTGACCCTGGCGCAGCAGTGCCTCGCCCTAGGGGGCGAAGTGGCTGCAGCGCTCGCCATCGTCGCCGACGAAAAACTCGAGCAGGGCTTTCCCGACATAGCCCTGAACCTCTATCGACGGGCCACCCAGCAGGCGCCGTCGCACTCGGGCGCATGGCTTGGCATCGGCCGCATCCTCGCGTTTCGCGGCGATCTCGCCGACGCGGAAGAGGCGTACATCGAAGCGGTGCAGCACGGCCCTCAGCGGGTGGAGGCGTGGCTCGAGCTCATCGCGCTCGAACGGGAGGGGGGCGCTGTCGAGGTCGCAGCCGAGAACCTCACCATCGCCCTGCGTCTGCACCCCGGCCACCCTGCCCTCATCGCCCTGGCGCGTGAGCAGGAGCAGGAGGGCGAAGCCCAAGACCCGGTGCGCCGCGCCATTCAGACGATTCGGGCCATGCTGCTCGAGAAGGACTTCGGCGGCGCCAAGGCGGCCCTCGCTGAGCTCGACGACCATTACGCAGGGGACCCGCGTCTGCTGCTCGCCCACGCCGACGTCGTCGCCATGACGGGCAAGGGCGACGCCACCGGCCTCATCCACACGCTGATGCGCGCGATCCGCGACGAGCCCCACGCGTGGGAGCCCAAGGTCGCCGTCGGGCGTCTGTTGCTGCTGCAAACGCCGCTGCAGAACCCGAAGCTCGCCGCGGCGCACTGCGAGGACGCCTGGCACATGAGCGGACAGCACCCCTTCGCCGGGCTCGCTCTCGTCGAGGCATGGGCCGCCCTCGGTCGGGTGGCGCACGCCAGGGCCGTATGCGAGCGCCTCGTGGAGGGCGACGGCCCAGAAGCCGTGGTGGCGCGCAATATCCTCGCGGGGAACATCTGACGCGCTGGGCGCGGTGGAGCCCCGCCGAGGAGGGTTTTCGACGCGAGGCGGTGGTCTCACGTAGAATGCCGTTATGGCGCCGAGAATCCCCGACGAAGAAGAGG
>JBMTAX010000606.1:0-2642 GCA_049429145.1 Myxococcota bacterium | reverse complement strand
CCAGGCGAAGGGCGATGACGTGACGACGTGACCGTCCGCATAATGCGCGTCAAACGAAAGAACGCTGCCTGCCGGGACATAAAACGACGCGAACCAGGTGCCGTGGCTCGAAGGCGTCATGGCGACGGCTGTCGCACCCGCTGGCGTCACCGTGACTGCCGTGGGACTGGGGTTGTCGACGACCCGTAGCTCGATCCACCACTCGCTCGAAGAGACATGCTCGAACTGAGGTGTCGCGCTGGCAAGCTGACTGGCGACGAACAATGCGCCGCTCAGCGACCAGGGCCCCAAGAACCCATGTGTGTGACCCATGCATCCCTCCCCCGGCGGAGCGCGGGCTCGCGCCCTCTGCCGTTGCACCTCGGGAGCGACCCTCGTGCCACCGCTCCATCGCTGCCCTTGCGCGCGAGCCTTCCCCTGTGGGTCGCAACCACTGCGATGCCCTCGTTGACGTCGCTAGGGTTCATTCGTTGCATCTGACCCACGCACAACGAGGGAGGTGGTCATGCGGGAACAAAGGCGAGACGCTCTGTGCTCGGTGCTCGTGGCCTTGCTGCTCACGGCAGGCGCCGCCCGGGGGCAGACGGCGGAGTCAGTGCTGTGGTTCCACAGCCAACGCGGCAATGCATGGTGGGTTGAGGTCGAGGTATCTAGCCCAGAGGATCCGGTCGGTGTCGACGTCACCCTTGGCGACGGTACAACGCGATCACTTCGCCCCACGGATTGGGGCTCTTGGGCGGAATCATTCTACGTTGCTGAGGGAACCCATCTGTCGTTTCAGGCTCGTACCCGCGGAGGAATGACGACGTCATCACCTTGGCTGGAATGGCCCTCTGGACAGCCGATCTCTGCAGTAGCGGCTTCGTCTCCGGAGGGGGTGACCCTTTCCCTTCCGGAGAGATTTGTACGTACGCGCGGTAATGATTGGTGGGTAGAAACCGAACTCGAGACCGCCGAGCTCATTGTCAGCGTCGAGGCCATGATCGCCGGGGGTACCCGCGTCTCGATGACGAAGACCCCTTGGAATTCCCACGCCGCTTCTCATTACGTCAGCCCTGGCAGTGCCGTGCAGTTCCTCGCGGTAACGAGCACGGGCGAACGTTGGCTCTCAGCGCTGTACCGTTGGCCCGATGTCCGAGTGGTCACTTCCGCAGATCCTCCACTACCTCCGCCCTCTGTCATTGCATCGCCCCCATCGAAAGATCCTGCAACCAGCAGCGGGGAATGGAGCGATGTCGAAGTCATGATCGACACGCGCCGCGGACCGGAGGGGCAACTCGCCCCAGTACTGCTCGATGGGAATGTGCTCGGTACGAGCATCGCCGATTGGGAGTCTCACCACTATGAGACCGCCTTAGACCCGGTATGGCTTGCCTATCTTCAGGGCCTTCGTCCTCGATATTTGCGATGGCCTGCCGGACACAGTTCGCAGAACTACCGATTCGTTCGGACCGCTGGCACTAGTCAGAGTCGTGAAATCACTGCCGACCACGTCGACGCATTCATGAGATTGGTGCGGCAAGTGGGCGCAGAGCCCGTCATCGCCATCAATCTCAAGACACAGCCCGCTGAGAACGCCGCCGATTTGGTGCGTTTTCTCAACCAGGAACGCGGGTATGGAGTGCGGTGGTTCCAACTTGGAAATGAACCCGACCACGAGGACGGACTCACCCGCGACCCATGGGAGCACAGCGCCCGACACCGCGCAGCCGTTGCCGCGATGCGTGCCGTTGACCCCAGCATTTCTTTCGTGGGCCCAGAGGTAATGACCGGGGCTAGCGCCCTTGGGTTGCACGGCGTGACCAATTGGATGGACCCGATACTCGAGCAGGTCGGCCACACCCTCGAGGCTGTGTCGTGGCATTGGTATGCACTCGACTCAGGCCAGTGGGACGCACGGAGCTCGGCATACTTCACGTCGGCGAATCTTCTGCAAGAGGACGCACCCGATTGGGAGCCGGCGGGTCTCGATTTCGCCGCCCGCGTCATGCCTATCCTGAGGACCAAGAGCGCACGATTCGCGAGCAATGCTCCCATTTGGATCACCGAGTTCGGACAAGACCCCGGTCCTCGTGCGGGGGAGGGCATCTCCGATACGCAGCAAGGGGCAGTGTGGGCCGCAGATGCGCTTGGTCGCTACTTGGGCCACGGCGCGGGCGCGATCCTCAAATGGGTTTACAAGCAGTCGGGCGTAGCCCTCACTTTACTGAAAGACGACGACACCGTGGTACCTGAGTACTTGGTGTGGTGGCTCTACGCGAATCACTTTGGTGATGAGGTCATCTCGGCAGAGAGTTCCGAACGAGCTGCCGTAAACGCTCACGGTGCGTGGCGACCCGATGGCCGCCTGTCCGTCGTCGTTGTGAACAAGACCAATGTAACGAAACGGGTGGGGCTCGGCTACGAAGGCTTCTTTCCCACCAGCGGTGCTCTCTACCTCGTGCGCGGACAACAGGATTCTGCCCACGCCACAGTGGCTACCCTCAACGACAACCTGCTGGGACCAGAGGGAGCCCGAGCAGGCGTGGCAGCGAGACCCAGCGCCCCAGAGGAGCTGCAAGGCCTCGACATGCCACCGATGAGCGTGGCGTTGCTCTTGCTGCAGTAGCGGCTCTTCCCGCGGGTGGGGCGCTTTTTGGGGG
>JBMTAX010000605.1:0-2643 GCA_049429145.1 Myxococcota bacterium | reverse complement strand
CATCACAAAGGGGCCGTACTGGGCTACCGGCTCCCCGATGGGGCGCCCTTGCAGGAGCAAGAGCTCCACCGGTCCGTCGCTGCTTGCCTGCAGCGCGACCTCCGTGTCGCCGCGCAGCTCCGCACCGTGGGTCATCCTGAGGGTGTGGTCGGCAATGCGCACTTCCGCACCCGCGAAGAGTGCCAACATTCGCTTGGTGCCAGCTCGAGCAGGCGGCATCCTCCATGATGCGCCCGCCTCCATACGAATGGCCCATATGGCGACGTCGGCTTCCGCGTGCGACGCCCACGAGTGCGGGGGTGGAGCTGGAGGGACATGGCCGTCGAGGGACCCCGCGATTATCGTGACGTCGGTGCGCCTCCCTGCACCATCGAGGAAGGTGGCCTCCGGGATGGTGTGTGCCCACATCATGGAAAAATGTGGCTCAACGAGCTTGTCCTCCCGCGGGAGATTCAACCAGATCTGAAAGAGCTCTACCGGGTTATCGGCGTCTCGTCGCAGCAGCGGAAACATTTCGGCATGCACGATTCCTCGTCCGGCGGTCATCCACTGCACGTCGCCCTGCCCAAAACGGGCGGCCGCACCCAGTGAGTCGGAGTGGTCGATGAGGCCGCGCCTCGCGAGGGTGATGGTCTCGAACCCGCGGTGCGGATGCTGAGGAAACCCTGGCACCACGTCGCCATGGTACATCCGCCAACCATCCTTCCCCTCGAAGTCCATGCCTATTTGGCGTCCCGCCAAACTCGTTGCCGGGCCGAGGTGCTCGTTACCACGGGGGTAGGCGTCGTCGTGGTGTACGCAGAACAAGAACGGGTCGATGGTGGGCCAGGGGAAGCCAAGGGGGAGTACGCGGAGTATGGGGTCTTTCGCCAGCATCCCGGTTCGATGACACGCAGGGGCGAAGGGTCGCAAAGGGGGTAGGGGGCGCGCCCCCTACGGCCGGCTGGTACAAGTGTGCCGATGTCGCCTTCCCCTCCCGCACCCCTGCCAAGTCGCTACCACCAGGTCTACTGGCGCGCTCGTCGAGGAGGCTGGGCCGTGCCCCGTGGCCACGCGGTGCAAGAGTTCGAGGCGGTCTTTGGGGGGCACATGCGCTGGCTCGGTGACGACGGTGGGGCGAGTTACCGCAGGGTTCAGCTACAGCTGCCCGATGAGGAGATCCGCAGGCGCTCCCTTTTTCTGGGCTTTGCCTCTGCGGTTGTCGAAGTGATGCGCCTTCCCCTGGGCACTGAGCTCGGCGAGTCACCTCGTGCGGGTCAACGCTTGCGGCGCGAAGGTGATGTGCAGCTGTTGATGACGACGGTGGCTGAACTCGATGTGCAACCGCACCCACGTGAAGGCACGCCGGACCGACGCCGGCGCCTCTCGGTGTACGACGCGCGTTGGTGCGCGAACCTCTTGCCCGTGCCCGAGGGGGCTCGTGTGCTCGACCCCTTCGCTGGCCTCGGAACCCTCGCTGCGGCCGCCGAGGAGCGGGGCCTGCGCGTCGTCGCTCTCGAATTCGACCCGGTCACCGGTGGGGGTTGTCGACGAGCAGTGCGGTGTGTTGTGCGGGCCGACGCGCGGTACCCCCCACATGCTTCCGGCACCTTCGATGCCGTTCTCAGCGAGCCCCCCTATCGGGAGCACGAGCGAGCGGTGGTGCGCTCGTCCCTGCCCAGACTGTGCGAGATGGTGCGTCCACAAGGCGTGCTCGGCTTACTTCTCTCAGAGTCACTCTGTCGTGACCTGCTGGCGATGCCCGTCGTTCGCCAACTTCATCTAGAGCGCGATGCAAGTCTCATCAGACATGGTTGGCCCTGTCGTTATCTCGTGCTGCGAAAGCGGTCCGGAACTTAGCTATACCTGCCGCGGCGCACACGTCGTCAGGCCTTCGGGGGCGACCAGAAACCCGAAAGCCGACCCTTCGCCGTCGACGTCGTCAATTCACTTCGCGGTACCGCACCATGTCGGGCCAATACAGCTCGAATCTCAGCGACGCTCACATAGATCGCTTTTTTCGAGAGTCGCACCCGAATCGACAGAGGCCCAATGCCCGAGGCACGCAGTTCCAAGCTCTCACGCTCGACCTCCGCCACCTCAACAACGACACCCGCCATAACGCCCTCGCCTCACTCAAAAAATCCGCCGAGGAGGCCGCTGGCTCGCGCCACTTGAAACTCGAGTGGGACATCGTCCAGGAAAATTCCGCCGTCGCCAGCGATCCGCGGCAAATGGCCGTCCTCCGCTGGGCCGTCTCGCAATCCCAGGACAAGGTTCCCGAACTCTGCAGCGGCGCGGGGCACGACGCCGTCGTGATGGCCAAGGTCGCTCCGATGGCCATGCTCTTCGTCCGCTGCCGGGGCGGCGTGAGCCACCATCGCGACGAATACTGCTCGCCCGAGGATGTCGCCGCCTGCGCGAGCGCCCTCGCCGAGGCGATCCGCGAGCTGGCACGGAACTTTTGAGCCCATGGAAGCCGACCTCGTTGTCAGAAACGCCAAGCTGCCTTCGGGCCTTGTCGATCTCGTAGTCCACGGGGGCTCGATCGCCGAAATCTCTCCTTGCTGGAACGGTAGAGCCAAGCGCGAAATCGATGCCGAGGGTTTACTCGTCCTGCCGGGTTTCATCGACGCCCATGTCCACCTCAACGAGCCCGGCCGC
>JBMTAX010000604.1:0-2644 GCA_049429145.1 Myxococcota bacterium | reverse complement strand
AGGCAGTCGGCGTTGCACTTGCCGTAGGCGCCGGTGTTGTTCGCTGTGCCGTCGTCGCAGACCTCGAAGCGCGTCGCCACGCCATCACCGCAGGTCCATTCGCAGGTAGAGCGACCGCTCAAGAAGTTCTGCAGCGTCAGTCGGTATTGGGATTTGTCAGTGTGACGCTCAGCGTGGAAAACCGCGACCTCATAAATGTTGCCGGGGACAAGGCCGAGCGCCATGGGATCTGTGACCCATTGGGCAGCGGTGCCGGTGTCGATGTCGTCGATGTAACTGATGATCTCTCCATTTTGAATGATGGGATCTTTGCTCCCGCGGCGCCCATTCAGGGGTGCATTGGGATCGACGTCATTGGGGTCGGGCAGCTGAATGAAGCGCTGGATGGCGGGGTGAAGCCCGTTGATATCGACCGCGAGCTTTCCGTCGATGAAGACCCATACGTCATCATCGCCGTCGAAGGTCAGCTTCTCACCGCCACGGTAGGTGAACCAGTAACGAGTCTCGCTTGTGAAATGAAAGTTCTCTTGCGTGAACTGAGTCGTGCCAAGTTTCGCCTGGCGGGTCTGTTCGCAGACGCCCCCTCCAGGAAGACAATCGGGGGCATTCCAGCCCTTGCCGGTAACGGGGAAAAATGAGGAATCGAAGAACTCGTAGGCCCCACTCTGACCGGCCACAGCGGTGAGGAGGAGCTGGTCGACCATCGTGCGGTTGACTTGGTCGTCGCTGCGGTACCACTGTGCGAATGTGCTGGCGTTGTCGACACAATCCATGGGGTCTTCGAGCACCGGCTTGCCATCGACCAACGCGGGCTGCACCTGGAACGTGCACCGGTAATCGGTGTCGCCTTGCAGTGGATACTTCTCGAAGTCGAGATGCAAGGGACCGCTGTCTCCAGGACGCAGGTTCAATTTCGTTCCGCTCTCGGTGCCAATGAAGTCGCGGTAGACGATAGGAAGGACGGGTACCTCGCTCACCTCGCTGCAGGTGAAGCCTGGCTCGATGGTACAGGTCGAGGAGCAGCCATCGCCGTCGCGGGTGTTGCCGTCGTCACAGCCTTCATTGCCGAGCTTGAGACCGTCGCCACAACGCTCTTCGCAGGTGCCGCCACTGCACACCGGCTCGAACGTGCACAGCGGGGAGCAGCCGTCACCCGTATTGAAGTTCCCGTCGTCACAGTCTTCAGCGCCTTCGCGCACCCCGTCGCCGCAGGTGGTCGTGACACAGGCCTGCCCAGGCACGTCGCACCGGAACCCCTCCTCGAGGAGGCAGTCGGCGGAGCAGCCATCACCGGCCTGTCCGGCGCCGTCGTCACACTCCTCGAAGCCTGCGACGATACTGTCGCCACAGCGCGCGGCACGACACGCAGCTCCGGGCGTAGGGCAATTGTAGCCCGGCTCTCGCTGGCAGGTCGCGGTGCAACCATCGCCGCTGGCTTCATTGCCGTCGTCGCAGACCTCGCTCCCCGCGATGAGGCCATCACCACATTGCACCGTCGCCACACAGGCAGCCCCCGCGGTGTCACAGCGATAGCCTGGCTCGATGTTGATGCAGTCGCGGGTGCAGCCGTCGCCGGAAAGCTGGTTGCCGTCGTCACACGCCTCACCGACGTCGAGCGTGCCGTCACCACAGCTCGGGCTCGGGGTGGGGTCGCGCAGACCACACTGGCTCGGCACGCCGCCGCCGCCGCAGGTGTAGGGAGCACTGCAACTTCCGCAGTCGAGGACTCCGCCGCAGCCGTTCCCGATGAGGCCGCAGGTGGCACCGACGTCGTCACAAGTCAGCAGGGCTGGGCAGTCTTCGCTTGACTGAATGGGCCCGCCGCACTGGTTGGGCTCCCCACCACCACCGCAGGTCTGGAAGGTCTCGCTGCAATCAGTATCGCAGAGGACGACATCTCCGCACCCATCGGCGACGTAGCCGCACTCAGCGTAGTCGTAATCGTCACAGGTGAGAGGCTCGCAGGCAGGTCGCACGAAGCCGCACTGGTTGGGCACGCCGCCACCGCCGCAGAGGTTGGGCGCGCTGCAGCTGCCGCAGTCGAGGACGGCGCCACATCCGTCGGGCACGGCACCGCAGGTGGCGCCGAGGTCGGTGCAGTCCTTCGGCTCGCAAGTCCGCACCGGCCCTGCGTCGGAGCCAGCATTCACGGGGTCAAGGGGCCCGGCGTCTCGGCGGGTCACATCGCCACCCGCAACACCAGGAAGGTCGTTGGGGCAGCCGAGCAGCACCAGCGAGCACCAAAGCAAGGAGGTCACACAGCAGCTACGACGAGTCGACACGGCACCACCCCAGAAAAAACGAATCCCGATTTTATATCGGCGTCTCGCGAGCCCCGGCTCGGCTTTTTGTCTTTGGATGCCCCGCATCGGTCAGGGGGAGGATGGGAGGCGAGGCTGTCCAGATCTGCGAAGACCTGGATGCCACCACGAAGGACCGACGTCCGACGTGCCTTCAGAGCCGGGGGAAAATCGAAAGCGCGCTCGCGCCGACAGGTGCGTCAGATTCAGGGTACCCCAGAGCGCCGCAGACGCCTCCCGCGCCGCTCGATGCAACTCAGCAGACGGAAGATACAAGGCTGGAGCGCAAAGCCTCTCCAGTGGGTTTTCGCCCTGCCTGCGTTCTTGGGTGGGGGGCGCCGGAC
>JBMTAX010000603.1:0-2646 GCA_049429145.1 Myxococcota bacterium | reverse complement strand
CGGGGGCAGAGCCCCCTTGAGGCGTGGACGCGCACCCGGAGAGAAAGCACGAGGCGAGAACGAAGAAAGCCGGAAAGACTCGTTTCATGACGCATTGTCGATACCAGATTCGTCGGCGCCATGCCCAGTGGACGACCTTGTCGTCGTGAAACACCTGGCTTAGGTCCCATCGGGCTGGCTGCGTGTTCTCACGGATGCGCGGGCGAGTCTGGCTTCGCCGGTGCCTGCTCGAGACGCGCAAGCGCCCTCTCCGCCGCGCCTCTCACCTCGGCCTCGGGGTGCCCCGTCGAGAGCGTGAAGAGCCAAGCTTGGACTCGTGGCTCGGGATTGTCCTGCAAGGCCTCAATGGCCTGTACCCGCACTGACGCAGCTTTTCCTTCCGCGAAATCGATGATCGCATCGGTGAAGGAGTGGGCACCCAGCGCGGACAAGCTGCGCAGCGCCCCCAGCGCGAGTTCCATGTCGTCGTCCCGCAGCAGGCTCACGAGCGCGGGGCCGGCAGCCTGGGTACGACGGGTCCCAAGAACGCGGCAGGCCTCGAGACGCTGCGCTCGGGAGGCAGCAGCGTCGCCGAGCCAGGTGACGAGCACCTCGTCAGCGAGCGCGCCTGCGCCATGGGCAGTGAGAACTTGCGTCAGCGCGGCACGGAAGGCGCTCTCGACCTCTTGCAACCTCGTCCCTGCAGACCCGCTCTCGTGTGAGGATGGGATCGTCACCTGGCTGCGCAGATCGATCGACCTGTCCTCGGTGAGCGTATTGTCAGCGCGCAGCTCGACAGACAGGCGGAGACCGCCGCCTTGGTCTTCGACCCGCGCAGGGGTTCGAGCGCCGAGTTCTTCGAGCAACACACGAAGCACGACGCCTTCGCGGGCGTCTGAGCGCTCGATCCCCGCGGTGCCCGAAACAACTCGCTCGACGACGTCTCGCACCGCCTCCCGAGGCTCTGGCCCCAGCAACGCGCCCTCTGTACCGGCAGCGACATCGACGAGGACCTTGCGCACCCGCACCGATGACGGCGACCGCGAGCACCCCTCTCCCCACACAAGGCACAGCGCAGCGAGCGCCGTGAGTGCGAACCGGGACATCGTCCGGAGCCGCCGCGCACCCCGCCAAGAGAGAACTTCGAGAGCAACTCCCACGACGTTCACGACCCGCGCACCTCACGCGCACTGCGGGCGGTGCCGAGCACCTTCGATGGCGACCTCCGTCCGAGCAGACGCTCCATCGCCAACGACACGTCGCACAGCGCTTCGAGGTCGACGCCAGTCTTCACCCCCATGTGCTCGAGCATGTAGACGAGATCCTCGGTGGCGAGGTTGCCGGAAGCCCCTGGGGCGTAAGGACAACCACCAAGACCGCCAGCCGCGCTGTCGAAGGCCCGAACGCCGCACTCAAGCCCGGCTACGACATTCGCGAGAGCGGTGCCTCGCGTATCATGAAGATGCAGGGCGACGCGGTCGAGCGGAACCTCTCCCTGTACGGCGCTGATGAGCTCAGCACATTGTCGCGGGTTTCCGACGCCGATGGTGTCCCCGATGCTCACCTCATACGCCCCGAGTTCCATGAAGGCGCGAGCGACGTGCACAACCTTGGCGTAGTCGACCTCCCCCTCATAGGGACAGCCAAAGGCGCATGAAACGTAGCCACGGAACGGCATCCCGTCGGCGCGCGCCCGCTCCGCCACCTCGACGTAGCGAGCGAGCGCCTCATCGGTGCTGGCGTTGATGTTTTTGCGGTTGTGGGCGTCGGTGGCCGCCAACACGAGAGACACCTCGGCCACCCCCGCCGCCTTTGCTCCCTCGTAGCCCTTCATGTTTGGGACGAGGGCGGCACACGTCGCTGTCTCCGAGCGGCTAGCGGCGCGAGCAACCTCCGCATGGTCAGCGAGAGGCGGAATCCAGCGTGGGTTTACGAATGCCGTCACCTCTATGCGACGCAAGCCTGCCTGGGCGAGACCATGGATGAACGCCAGCTTGGCCGCAGTCTCGACGACGGTCTTCTCATTCTGCAGACCATCACGAGGACCGACCTCCATGATGGAGACGTCAGAGGGCAGGCGGGAGAACAAATCAGCCAAGGGGCTCCTTCACTTTCCGCGCACAACGCTACGGTTCACTCGCTGCGAAGATCGTTGTGGTCCAAGACCGCGCCGCGAGCGAAAACCTCACTGCTCGAGTGTAGCCTCTCTCGTCGAACCGCGCGCGACTAGTTCGACAACGGCGCTCGCAAGGTCACGCGCACAGGTCCCGTCACGCGCACAAAGGGATGCTCAGGTTCAGGCAAAGCGAGGTCAGACCACTGGGATTCCAGCACGACCGTCAAGGTCCCGCCAGACGCAGCGGGCTCAAAGCCATAAGGTGCATCGAGTCGCACCTGGCCGTGGGGGGTCTGCCAAAAGCCCATGGCCATAGCCGGCAACGTCGTCGTCCCGTCGCCTGCTTTGTCCTCTCGCCCCACCCGGGTGTAGGAAGCGAAGCGAAGGGTTTCCGGGCGTTCCCCAAAGAGCTGCCGCCGGAGCAGCCGATCCCGCAAGTCGTCCCCTGTGCGCAGCGAGAGCGGGTCGACCTCACACACGAGTTCGAACGGCCCGCTGCCGCCGAGGCCTCGCCCAATACCTACGACGACGGCGAGGTGGTCGGCTGCCGC
>JBMTAX010000602.1:0-2653 GCA_049429145.1 Myxococcota bacterium | reverse complement strand
TTCTTCTGGTGGGATGACCCGGGTGGAGCCAACGACCCGGGTCCTCGGCTCGGCGGTCGCGATACCGACATGACCATCGAGATTCGACAGAAGGAGCGCCTCGCGCCCGAGCTCGTGTCCCTCTATCGCATGACCTGGTTGACCACGGCTGACCTACAGTTCTCGCCCATCTACGGCAAAGTGTCGGTGCAGGACTTCTATCTCGGTCAGTTCAACCTCTACCTCTCCGTGGGGGCAGGGCTCACCGGTTTGCAGTTGGAGAACCAGCAGGCTCTCGGCGAGTATTTCGAACTCGACGGCCCCCTCGGCCCCGACGTCGGACCTCTGTCCCTGACGACCACCTTCGGTGGTGGTCTTCGATTCTATTTCGGTGACTACTTCGGGGTTCGCTTCGAGCTGCGTGACTACGTCAACGCGCTGCAAGTGCTCAGCTCCGAGGTGACCAGCGAGGCCTTCTCCACCTTCGACGTCACCAACACCCTCCTCGCCCAGGTGGGTGTGAGCTTTATCTTCTGAGGAGTGCTCATGAAGACCGCTGCTAGGTTCCTCACCGTAGTCTCCTCCTTGCTCGTCTCGTCGACGGCAATGTCCCAAAACCTCGATCGGGCCATCACCGATTATAAGGCCGGCAAATACGAGGACTCCGCCTCTGGTTTCTACGCGGTGCTGCAGTTTGCCGACGAACCGAACGTCGTCGTTGAGGCGCAGTACGGGCTCGCCAAGAGCTTCGAGAAGTTGAAGTTGCCCCTCGCGGCCCAGCGATACTACGAGGCCATCGTCAAGGAGGGCAGCGACCATCCGTACTTCGCCGAGGCGGTCGAGGGTCTTCTGGATGCGGCCGACGGCCTCGACGATGACTTCAAGATCCCCCCCGTCATCGACGCTATGTACGAGCCAAATGCGAACGCATTGGCCAAGATGAAACCCGAGACGCTGCAGCGAGTTCATTTCATTATCGGACGCAATAGCTTTCAGCGCGGCAAGCTGAAGGATGCCGCCGACTTCCTCGGTACCGTCAAGAGCGGCAATCCCGCTTATGCGCGAGCCCAGTATCTCCTTGGCCTCATCGCTTCGGGCGTGGGTCGCTCCGACGGCGCCAGTCCCCGTTACGAAACCGCCATCGAGCACTTCGAGAACGTGCGCGACAGCATCGGGGCGCAGAACGAAAACCCGAAGGCCCAAGAGCTGTACGACCTCGCCACGTTGGCCCTCGGTCGGCTGTACTACGAGCAAGCCTATGCTCTCGAGGACGGTGACCCGCGGCGCGCCAAATACTTGAGCCTTGCGGTGCGAGAATACCAGATCGTTCCCCGCTTCTCGAGCGCCTGGAGCGACGCCCTCTTCGAGCGCGCATGGGCGCACACCGTGGCCAACGAATACGGGAAGGCGCTTGGCTCCCTGCATTCGTTGAGCGCGCCGTATTTCGCGGACAGCTACTATCCCGAGGCCGACATTCTCCAAGCGATCATTTACTATTACAACTGCCAATGGGACCGGGTGAATCGCAGTCTCGACGAGACCAAGGCGCGATACCAACCCATCGTGGCGCAGCTCGAGACCATGCTCGACCTCAACTACGATTTCGAGGAATGGTACGCTCTCCTCAGCAAATCCCATCAAGCAGGTTCTAGCCACACCGATACCACCCTGCTGCCTTGGACCATCGCCAACGCCATCACTCGTGACTCACGCTTCGCCCGTTTCGAGGGCTACCTTCGTGAGATCGAGCGTGAAGTCGCCTACTTCGACAAGTCACCCGCGTTCAATCGCAGCGAGATGGGCCGCCAGCTCTCCGAGGAGTTCTTCGGCGTCCGCGGAGCATTCCTGCAGTTGCTCGGCAAGTTGGTGAAGACCAAGCTGAATGACATCCGCACCGAGCTCGGCGGGATCACCACCCGTGTCTCCATCGTCTCCCTGGAGACCAAAACCGCTGAGGCCGAGTGGCTAGAGCAAGGCCGTGAGATCGGTGGCAAACCCCGTGGTGTGTTGCCTCGGCCCTTCATCCCCGACGACACCTTCCAGTTCTGGTGGTTCCGGGATGAGTACTGGGTCGATGAACTCGGTTTCTACGAGTACACGGTGAAGACCGAGTGCTTCGAGTAGGCCGCATGCACCACCGCTCCACAGTGACGGGCGGTGGTGGTCGCCGATGCCACGCGTTCGCGTGTCTCGACCCATGTAGGTTTTGCTCTCACGGTCAGACGACCGAGATGCGGCCTGCCCGGTTGCCCATTCTGTTTTCGTTGCCTACCCCCTGCAGACCCTTGAACCCTTGTTGAGGCTGAGCCGCCCCATGCGAAACCAGCGAACATTCTCGAGGCTCCGCGACCTGCTCGCGTTCACTCTTCTTCTCGGCTGCACGGTCTCTCTGGCCGTGGAAGTGCTCGATGTGCCGGCGGCCCACGCCAAGAAAAAGAAGAAGTCCAAGAAGTCGAGCAAGAAGAAGGCCGCGCCGGCCCCCGTGGAGCAAGCCGCAGAGGCCAGCCCCGCATCGAATGAGATCGAAGAGAAAGAGCTTCGAACCTCCGGACCGGCCGCCCTCGAGGTGCCGTTTTCATCGAAGGAATTCGACAACACTGCGAAAGCAGACAAGAAGCGCGACGAGGCTATCGAAGAGATTCGTGTCCTCATCCCGAAAGTGAACGGCGACCAG
>JBMTAX010000601.1:0-2657 GCA_049429145.1 Myxococcota bacterium | reverse complement strand
GCATCCACGAGGAGGCCACGGCGGGTGCGTCCTGCAACGCAGACCAGACTGCGCGTTCATTCGGTGCCGACGACCACCGTGCAGGCCCCGCAGTCCCCATACGAAACAGCAAAAAGCCAGCTCCAGCGCCAAGAGCGAGGCCGATGACCAATGCCGCGTGGACACGCATGCAGTCCCGTGTACCCCCTCAGGCATGATTTCGCCATGGGCTGCCGCTGCGACACCACCCTCCTCTGGACGTTGCAGCCGCTGGTGGGGCGATCACTGCTGGGCCTGGTCAGACCCACCACTGCAACTGCCCCCCTGCGTCGGCACCATCGATCTCGCGAAAAGTCATTCGGGCGCGTCACGCCTTCATCCGAGCTTTCCCAGCGAAACACTGGCAATCATTCGGGAAATAGCGAACATCCCACATTCGACGACAACGGCGCCAATACAACCGCACCTTGTGACCAATCATTTCTTCCCGCTACTGACGATTCACCGCTGATTCCTGCCAGCGGCAAATGACAGGGAGAAAGCAGAGTCGTTGTCCAAGTGCTCTCCTCGAGAGCCCCCTTTACGCTCGACGCGTGACCCGGAGGAGCACACTCGTGTTCCTGCAGGGACAGGTCTGTGCTCGGGTGACGTCATGAGGTTTGTGCGTGAATCTTCGTCAATTATGGCTTCTATTCGGATTGATATCCTGCGCTCCGCCCGCCAGTGCGGCCGCAGGCTGGCTACATACCGCCGGCAATCGAATCTATACCGAAAACAATGAGGTATGGGTCGGTGTAGGGGCGAATCTTCATGACACGCGTGGCTGCAACGCCTGTACCTGGGGCCCCCCCAACGTAAGCGAGGTCAAGAGAAGAGTCGATGAGTTGGTCGATGTGTGGGGGGCCAATTTCATACGGCTCGACTTGGAGAGTTACGGCGCATCCAGCGTACTCAATGACGCTTCTTACCTTCGTGATGTGGTCGACATTGTAGACCACATCGGAACCAAGGCGGGTGTTCACGTTCTTCTCTCTCTGTGGATCGACCCATCCTTCACCGACCTCGGCTGGCCTACCGCTGGAACGCGCGACGTGTGGCGAAAGCTCGCGGAGACCTTCCACGATCGCTCTCACGTCATGTACGGACTCGTCAATGAGCCGGAGGATAACTATGACGGATCCATGAACGCAGCGGTCTGGTCTGCGATGAATGACACCGTCTTGGCCATTCGTGATGTCGAAACGAGCCTGCAATCACCTGCGCACATTATTGCCGTGCAGGGTGTGGGTGGATGGTCACGATTCCTCGGATACTACGTGAATCGTCCCATCACTGCTGGCAATGGAGTCAATATCGCGTATGAGGTTCACGTTTACGACCCACAGAGCACTTTCGCGGAGCGATTCATCAACCCGTCCGCCACTCTCCCTGTGATCATCGGGGAATACGGTCCTGCACATGGGATGAGCATGAATGACTGTGCGGTATTGATGCAAAGTGCATGGGAGCGCAAAATCCCCACGCTTGCGTGGACCTTCCATATGAGATGTCCTCCGAACTTGATCGTGGATAACTCGGGTGGATCTTGCGGCATCGGTATGAACCTCGTTCCGACCTCGTGGGGACAGCTGCTCAAAGACCACCTCGCGTCAGTCCGTGGTCAATTCGTCGGCATGACCCATAGCGACGGCACGCCGCCGCCCCCACCTCCCTCCTCGACGCCTACTGCGCCGACGGGGCCTCCCCCGCCGATGATTGAAGTTCCTTATGATCCATCCTTCCGCCTCAGCCCCAACAACAATGAATGGTGGATCGAGGTCACTGCAGATGCAGAGGAGGTCATCGCGGAACGCGAAGATGGCACGACGATCAACCTGCCGGCGACATCGTGGGGAAGCTTCGCGGCGAACACGTACCTACCCAGCGGCACTGTGCTTCGGCTCCGCTTCCGGCTGCAGTCGATGCTCGCGGTGAGCACCTGGTTCCCCTTCCTCGAGGGCGCGCCAAGCCTTGCCGACGCAGGTTCCTCTCCGCCGGCGCTGACACCCACTGAACCGTCACCTACACCCCCGCCTGCTCCGACGACCGGTGATGAGAGCGCAGGATGGGAATTTAGTGTGGGTCCGAATAGCAACGAATGGTGGGTAGAGGTGTACAGCAACGCAGTGGACGTTGAAGTTGAGCAAAGCGACGGGTCACGTCGGTCGCTGCAGCCCACCGCTTGGGGATCTTTCGCCGCGGGGTTTCGGTTATCCACCGGCACCCCTGTGCGATTCCATCTCTCCTCGAGTACCGCCACGATAGCGACTCCATGGTTCCCGTGGCTCACGGCTGATGCCCCGTCCATCGAAGCTGGAGACGAGGTCGAGCCTGCCGTTGCCCCCGCGCTCCGAACGGCGACCAACGCCACGCCCTGGCGACCTGCTTTTATCTCGGATGCTGACCACATGACCGGTGAGATCCTCAGCACCGGAGCCAGCTTTGGCTTCCAGCGCCGAGACGACCGCTTCCTTTCGCGAAAGAGGCCCATCGCACAAGGCACCCTATTGCGGCTCACCGTGGAGAAAAATGGGGAGACCTGGAGCACCGCGCCGTTCCGTTATTTGGACGAAGAACCAGTCCTCCGCTAGGCCAAGCAAAAAGTGGGTCGAGGAGCGGCGCGGGTTTTACCTGCTCGC
>JBMTAX010000600.1:0-2660 GCA_049429145.1 Myxococcota bacterium | reverse complement strand
CCTCGCCCACCTTCGATCGCAGCGAGCGTGGGCGCGGCTCGAGGACGCGCACGAGCTGCATAGTGAGCGTAGAGGCCCCGGACACCACCCGGCCCGACGTGAGGTTGTCGACGAACGCGCGCAATATCGCGATGGGGTCGACGCCGACGTGATGATAAAAGCGCTTGTCTTCGAAAGCGAGCAGCGAGAGGAGGTACGCGTCATCGATCTCGTCGACGCGCGCTTCAATGCGCCACCTCTCGTCTTCGGCCAAAAACACATGAGCTGGTACGCCATCGCGATATTCCACCACCATCGAGGGGCGGGAAGAGAGCCGCGCTGGGAGAGGAATCGCATGTGCAAGCCCTACAGCGGCCGCTGCCAATCCTCCCAGAACGAGTGCCCCTGCCATGATGATGCGCGCGCTCATTCATGACCCCTTGCCACCCTCGGCGGGAAACGGATCATGGCCCCCACGGCCCGCGGACCTGGACCTGCCCCCCCGCTGCGCGGGCCCATAATGAGGGGTCGTACATCGCCTCCAGCTCCACGGGGGGGGCGTGGAAGTCTCCAGCGGTGACCGCTCGCACCTGGTAGACCACGTGCTTTCTCTCCCCACGATTCAGGTGGCCAAATACCTCGAGACGATCATCGCGGACATTCAGATGATCGTTCTGCCATAATTGGCTTTCGTCGATCAGGTCTGCCCCATGCCCACGACCGAGACGTGGATTTTCGATTTCAAACCCTGCAGGGAGTCTGTCGACGAGCGCAAGGTTCTGTACCGAGCGACCACTCTTGTTCTCGGCCGTCAGAACGACGAATAGCAAATCGCCCAAGGCAAGGTTGTCTAGCAAAGCCTCGTTGCCCTTCTCGTCGTAATAGGCGCGCGAGACCACGAGGCCATCACCACCGGTCTTCATCACCGCACCGCGTTTCACCCCTTCCGTGGTGAGCACCACCCAACCCTTCCCAACGTCAGCAGAGGGGACTTCGAGCCGAAGCGAGTTCTTCTCGGAGGCGCGATACAGCTCAAATGTGCGGTCAGAGGTGGCCGTTTTCTTCCCCATCGCCATCACGGGCAGAGCCTTCAGAGGCCTTCCATCACTCACAAGGATAGCCTGCCCGCTCAGCCCGGCGTTCGCAGGGGCGAGCTGTCGTCCGAGTCCCGTAATGCCCCAGACAAGCTCTTGGGTACTCCACCCCTCGCTCGGCTCCGCCCGCAGCATGTCCGCGACCATATCCGCCGCAGGCATGGCCGCGGCATCTCGGCCGAAGAGTTCGCCGTAGAGGGTCAGGGTGAGACCTCGGCGACGTGAATCCGAGAGATAGGACCAATCGTTGTATCTCTCTGTTTGCAGCGGCGACAAATCGAGGGCGCGCAGCGCTGCCTCGTACCGGCGATCACCAGCGCGCCACAGCCCTGCCTGCAGCAAGTACCGATTCTCTTCCTCGCGCACCGTTCCCTTCTGCGCCAATCGAGAGAGAAGCTGCTGCATGCGACCTTTGCGACCCCGTCCTGCTCGGGCCAGCACATAATGCATATAGGGTTCGGCGTCCCGCAGCTCGGTGAGGGTGGTGTTTCGCGAGGCCTCATCGCTCTCCGCGACGAAAGTCAATTCCTGCTCCATCCATCGTAGGGCGTCGTCAAGGCGGCTGGCTGGGAACGGGTACCCGAGCTCCTGCGCGTCGAGCAGCAAGTGTACGACGTAGGCCGAGGCCCAGCGCGTCGGCTCGCTCCCCCCAGGCCAATAGGCGAAACCTCCGGTCGGGGTCTGCATGGAAAACAACCGCTGGATACCGCGCTGAACCTTCGCCTCAATGCCACCGTCTTTGAGGATCTCAGGGTCGATCTCTCCGGCGATGCGACCGAGAAACAACAGAGGCCTCGTCGTGGACGCAGTCTGCTCGACACAACCGTAGGGGTATCGAATGAGATGCCGGAGGTGCTCGAAGACATCTCCCCAAGGTGAACTGGTGACGCGCACCGTCGTGCGCTCGGTCAAAGGCTCGTAATCCTCGATGAAGGCAGCGAGCTCGGTGCTCCTCTCGGTGATGGAGATCCGCTTCGTCTCCCGCGTGCGTGAGCCTCTCGCCCCGAGGGGAATCTCCTGCGTTTGGCGGAAGCGGCCCGCATCACTCTCGGCCTCCACCACCAAGCGAATGGCCCCCGAAGGTCGGCGGACCTTCGCCCGATAGACGACCTGTGCCGTGGCTTTATCGGCGACCACAATATTTTGAACCTGAGCACTCATCATTTCGACTGGTGCGTTGTCTTCGCGCGCTTTCCCTTCGCCCGAGAAATCGAGCATGTCTTCGGCGCGCAAGAAGACCTTTATCTTGGCGACCCGTCCCGACAGGTTGGTGAGAGAGACCGGGACATCGAATTCATCGTTCGCGAGCAGCGTGCGGGGCAGCGTCGCCTGCAACACGATGGGATCGCGTACTTTCACTTCAGCCTCGGCCCGGCCCACCTTGGCACCCGACACCACAATCGCCATAACCCGCAGCGCCCCGCGATATTCGGGAACCTCGAGCGGAATGGTGAGCTTGCCGCTCGCTGGCACGGCCATTATCCCTGAGAACAATGCGACAGGACGAACGGGCTGCACCCTTCCTACACCAGCTCCCTCATCGCCGCCGTGTCGGCGAGAGTTTCCCGCTGCAGGCAGGTTGAGGTT
>JBMTAX010000599.1:0-2662 GCA_049429145.1 Myxococcota bacterium | reverse complement strand
CCACACCTCTTCTATCGGCAAGTCTTGCCCTGGCGTTGCGCCCCGGGGCTCTGCTGTTCTGTGTGCACGAGGCGCTCCGTGACGGCCCCTGACTTCGAAGCGAGACTACGGGCGGTTTGTGATGCGGGGATCCGCCTCGCTGCCGAACGTCACTCGTCCCCCCTCGCCAAAGATGTGCAGTCTCTGTCGCGACACTTTGGGGCGGAGAAGGGTTCGCGAGAGGCCGGTTATCTGCGGCGCCCCGGCGAGCGGCGGGCCTATCTCGGTTGGTTCGCGCCGCGCAACGCAGCCCGGGTGGCGCTGCTGCTGCGGCAGCTGGTCGAGGAGGGTCACCTGCCTCCTTGGGAACGCCCCGCGGTGCTGGACTTGGGGGCCGGTCCCCTGTCTGGGCTGCTCGGGGCCTGGGCGGCGTTCGGGGCCCTCGGGGAGGCCGTGGCGGTTGACCTTGCGGCACCGGCGCTTGCCGATGGTGAACAGCTGTTCGCGAGCTCTGGCGCAGTCGCTACTCGTCTGCAGACCCGCGTCGCGAGTCTGCAACACCCAGCGGACTGGCAGCTGCGCGGCGGGCTCGACCTTATCCTCGTCGCCAACGCCATCGGCGAGGTGGGCGACCCTCGTCGTGCCATCCCCGCCCGGGCGGCGGTGCTCTCTGCGGCGGCCTCCCATTTGGCCCCCGGGGGACGGCTGCTCGTCCTCGAGCCCGGCACCCGGATTCATGGCCAAGCGCTGATGCGCCTGCGCGATCGATTGGTCGAGGCCGGCCAGCTGCGCGTGCTCGCCCCGTGCACTGGCGCCAAAACGTGCCCCTTGCTCGCTGCTCATGGCAGCTGGTGCCACGCCGAGGCTTCGTGGCGCCCACCGCCGTCGGTGGCGGCGCTGGCGAGGGAGTCGGGCCTCAAGGCGACCCCTCTCGGGTACAGCTACCTGCTGCTCGGTCGAGACGGAGGCGCGCCCGAGGGATTTCGCCTCGTCGGTGGCCTGATGCGGGCGCGGGGAACGGAACGTCGCTACGTCTGCAGCGCCGCAGGACTCCTCGAGTGGAGTGCCCGGGGGGCATTGCCCCCGCAGGTTTCCGGAGCGCCGCGGGGGAGGCTGCTGGCCACCTGTCCCCCGCAGGTCACCACCGGCCTGGCTCAGGGGGATGCCACCTCTGCGGAGCGCCCGCGGAGCAGCAGGGCCCGCAGAGGCCGCGAGGCGGAGGGCTCCTGAGCGCTCGTGGGGGGCCCGAGGGTTCGCCCGAGCACTTCGGCGATGCCGTCCTTCCGCATTTCACGAATGCGCAGCCTACCCCCCGCCTGTGCTCCCAGGCTGAAAAGGCCGCCGGGGGTGCTCACCACCGTGACCTCGCGCACCAGCCAATCGCCGACGCCGAAGTCGGTCCGGACATAGGTGTACTGGTCTCCTTGGGCCAGCCCGTCGGCGAGGGCACGGAGGGCCGGCCGAACCCCTACCCGCTGCTGGCGGAGCCGCAACGTGCCGGACCGCACAAGGGCATCCATCGCGACTTGCCAGGCGTCTGCCTGGCTTTCCTGCGAGGCACTGCGGGCAGAGAGCGGTGCGAGTCTGGCGGCGCGCAGGTGCTGCGTAAGCTCATCGCGGGCGCTGGTGACGGGGCCACGCGGTGGCGGCCCGAGCGCCTGTAGGAGGCGGCCTCGCAATACCCCCTCGGGCTCGTCCTGCTGTCCGCGCAACACCGTGGTGAGGACGACAAATTCCTCTTCCGTCAGGGACAGGTCAACGTGATCTCCACCGCTGCCACGAGGGGTGAGGTCTCGTTCGAGGTGCTCCCAGAACTCCGTGGGATCCATGTCGATGCCGAGAGCGTGCTGGCCTTGATGCTGCAGGTGGCGAACGGCGATTTCCTCGAGAAGGCAATACCTCCGCTCCTCGGTGTGCCCCGAGGCGCGCTTGCGCTGGATGGTGACGACGGCATCGCACTCGGTGACCGGCGCGAGGCGGTTGAGGGCGTCGTCGGTGACACGGAACGCGTTGCCGTCGACCACCCCTTTGTGAAGGAGGGCCTCATAGGCCCGGGCAAAATCTGCGGGCTCCCTTTGCCTCGCCTCAAACTCATACAGCGGCGATTCTGCTACGAAATGCAGGTCACCCGTGAACCGGAGCAGGGCGACTTCGTCTTCGGATAGCGTCAGGTACCCCACCGCCGGCTCCTGGGGCCACCGCACCGCCGCCCCACCCCTTCCTTATCAGGAAGCCACACTCGACCGAAAGCAGTCCCCTCAAGACGCGCCAGAGAGTGCCAGCAGCTGTGCCATGCGGGCGAGGCCCTGGTCCGCAGTAGAGGTAGCGTCCTCCTCAGGGCGCCCCCCGCCGAGCGCTCGCACCAGGTCTTCGGTGAGCCCCGCCTGCGGCATCGTCTGGGCGACCTGAGAGACCGTCGTCGTCGTGCTCGGCACGAGACGCGTCAGTGCGGGGGCACCATCTGCTGACGCGGCCGGCAAGGAGGCGCAAAGACGCAACCACTCCACCTGGCGTGCGGGCCCACGCGGGACCTCTTGCACAGCGGCTATAGAAGCCGACAGGCGGGCGTCCCCGAGCTCTGGTGGTACACCCGAGAGCCCCGTGCGCTGACGTTGTCGTCGAGCAGCGACGATGTCGTCGCGCGCCGCTGCCAACTCGGCGCGGGCTTCCCGCATCGCCGCGC
>JBMTAX010000598.1:0-2664 GCA_049429145.1 Myxococcota bacterium | reverse complement strand
TCTGACGCAAACGCCAGCCCCATCGGGTCTCATGTGCTACGCCGACGGACCAGCGCCGACGCCTATTCCATCTTGTAGGCCTCTACGGCGTTGTCGCTGGCCGCAAAGAGATACGCCCCATGGACATGCAGCCTCGCAGCGGCGCCACTGTCACGGCGAGCGATCCGCGTATAGCGTACGACGTCTTCCGCGATGCGCTCTACGCGAAACACCGACCGTCCCGAGAGCAAATAGCCACCACTAAAGACAAGGTCTCCCGATTCGAAATCATAGAGCGCTTCATCGCCCGATTGCGTCAGGTTCGGCTCGCCGCGAACCACCCGGAGGGCCTGAGGGTCGTCAGGGTCGCTCAGGTCCCACGTGAAGACCGAAGAGCCCCAGCGCGCGAACAGGTAGCGCCCCGAAGCGGCGAGTGCATGGGGCGAATTGCCAGCACCAACGCCCAGGGCGGGATGAGATTGCTCATCGGCCAGCAAGCGAAATCCATTCTGGGGCGTATTGCCATCATATTGGGTGGGTACACCTGGCGCGAGGCTCATGACCTTGAGTCCGTCTTCGGCAAGACCATAAAGGCGTCCGCGGTGGGCCAACAGGCGTTCGGGAAGGTGTGCGGCGGAGTCAAAGTCAATGCGGCCGATCAGGTCCGCCGTATCGAGGGCGGTAGCGGTGCGACGATCGATTGCGTCGCCGACACGCAAGCCCCTGACGGTGTAGCTCGGACCATTCCCCTCGGTGAAGGAAATGTAGGCAAACTCATCAGCCACTGCGATGGCGCTCGGGCTACAGCTGCCAGCGCAGCCAGAACCGAGTTGGGCAACGTCGACCACGTTGGCGGGATCTTGGAAGCTGAGCACCCGCAACCATTTCGCGTTATTGCCCCCAACAGCGATGAGATAGGGGCCGAGAAATGCGCCATCTCTCATGCTCCATCCATTGGTGCCGGTGAACATTTGCCGACGCTGGATATTCCCCGGCGTACTCGTATCGTACACGGCGGTGAGAAGATTGGACCCGCCCACAACGATGACGTCTGGGCCTGCCGCCATCCGTACGGTCGTCTGTCCCGTCGTCTCCACGAGGGCTGAGCCGAGCTTGGCAAATCGAACAGGATCGGCCACGTGGGCCATGCGAAGCTCACCCTGGGAATCGTTCGCCGTCATTGCCATCAGGGAATGCTCGATGGAGATATCAAGATAGTTTCCGCTATCGGAGAAGTCAGCGCCATCACAAGTAAAGAGGGCCGTGCCGAGGCTTCGCAGCAGCGCTGTGTTCTCTACATTCACAATGTCGAGACCACCCCCGAAGGTAGGGACAAATAGGAGGCCATTCCCATAGGCTGACCTTCCTCCGGAAGAAGCAA
The DNA here is from genome assembly GCA_049429145.1 of Myxococcota bacterium. GTDB lineage: Bacteria > Myxococcota > UBA727 > UBA727 > CAYLZW01 > JBMTAX01. Next base: position 1,304 of record JBMTAX010000598.1, on the reverse strand, counting down.
GGCTAATGGCGCCCACTTGCGAGAGAATGAACGGATTTGCGGCGCTGAATGACCGAACCCCCCCATAGAAAACACCGACGATGTCTGTTCCCCGTGTGTGAATGGAACGCCCGGTATCTGTCGTGGGCAAGACGAAGGCGGAGGGGCAGGTGATGGTGTCGCTTGCCTCTGCATCGCATCCTCGCGGGGAAGAGGCCTCTCCATTGAATAGCTGAATGGGCTGGAGTGCATTTCCCATCAAAGAGAAGATTGCGCCGTCAGCACGCATGGTGACGGGTCCCCCACGACGGAGTTTGTCATTCGCAGCGTACGTCAAGTCTGAGGACACGAGAGACCGGGTCGAGCCCAGAAACATCGGTGTCGCCGAATCGTCAAGGAGACTCGCCCCGAGAGCGTAATGCTCGGTCCATCCGCGATAGGGGGAGAAGAAACTTTGTGGATTGGCCACGCTCAAGATCACGGATGGGCCATTGACCCAAAGTCCGTTGATGGCCGCCGTCGCAAGGCGAGTCGCACCACTCTCATACACCACCGAGAGGCTCGAACTGTCGATGATTGCCCACCCATTGCTCGCGCTCAGGGCCCCGGTGTTGCCGACGAGCGCGTAGAGGAAGCGACCTTGCTTGACCAGCGTATGAACATTCCCCTGTCGGGACAGGGTAACGCTACCGAGCAGCTGCGGAGTCTCGGGGACCGAGACGTCGTACGCACGAACCTCGCCACTGCCGTTTCCGAGACCCACGTAAGCCACACCCTCCGACAAAACGACAGACTGCGGTGAGGTGGAGCCAAATTCGTCGCCTTCGCTGCAATGCACGAGACGGGGGGAGATCTCCCCTGGCTGCACCCGCCGCGGAGACGACGAGTCTGGCGATGATTCATGAGCGGCCTTCACGTCATCATCAACAGAGCTCAACCACACTTCGTCCACGGAGGTGACGTTGACGTAGAGGGTGACAGCGTTTGGCAACCCGGTGAGTCGAAGCGCCCCACGATTGGTCGTGAAGACCGGCGAAGGGCCCTGGGCAGCATCGGCACCCCCGATGGGAAGCGCCGTGGAGCCATCGGTGCCGTAATACACGAGGTAGCCGGCGATGTCCTCGTCATCGCGATTACCGCTCAAATCAAGGGGAAGGTCCCATGTGACCTCCACACTCTCATTGCCGGCGACCGGCACCACATTGGTCGGCCGCGCTGGCCGGCGCGAGTCCTCTTCAATGGCTGCGAGGTATTCGTCGGAGACATTCCCTGCTTCATCCACCGCGCGCAAAGACAACCTCGTCACTCGGTCTTGGGGTAAGTCG
>JBMTAX010000597.1:0-2664 GCA_049429145.1 Myxococcota bacterium | reverse complement strand
ACCACTTCTTGCTGATGTTCTCGATGCCCATCTTGCGGCAGCGGGCGATCTCCTCGTCGTTCCGCGGCATGAGACGACCTTGCAGGTCGCCTCCCACGCATCGCAGCGCGGCGGCCGCCAGCACGCCCTCCGGGGCTCCGCCTGATCCGAAGAGCACGTCAATGCCGGTGTCCTCGAGGCAGGTAGCGATGGCAGCGCTGACATCACCGTCGGAGATGAGCTTCACTCGTGCCCCGGCCGCTCGCACCTCGGCGATGAGGTCGGTGTGACGGGGACGATCGAGGATGATCGCCGTCAGGTCTTGGACGTCCACTCCCTTTGCATCAGCGATGGCCCGGAGGTTCTGGGTCGGGGTCTTGTCGAGGTCGATGACGCCTTTCGCTGCTGCCCCCACGGCGATCTTGTCCATATACGTATCGGGAGCATGGAGCAGGTGACCGCGCTCTGCCATGGCCACCACCGCCAGGGCGTTCGGCTTGCCGAGAGCGCAGAGATTCGTTCCCTCTAGGGGGTCCACCGCGATGTCCACCGCTGGGTCACCGTCGTCCCCTCCCCCGACTTCTTCGCCGATGTAGAGCATCGGCGCCTCGTCACGCTCCCCCTCTCCGATCACTACGGTCCCGCGGACCCGCAGGCCCTCGAAGGCCTTGCGCATGGCTTCGACGGCGGCCTGGTCAGCGAGGTCGCGCTCGCCCCGGCCCATGAGGCGGGCTGCCGAGAGAGCGGCAGCCTCGGTGACCCGAACGACCTCCAACGCGAGGTTTCTGTCGAGGGTGTTCTTCAGACTGGCGCTCTGCATGGTCACGGCGTCCTCCTCCGGTTCTGGACAAAAAAAGAGGCCATGACCGAATTCACTCCCCTGGGCAAGTCCCCCTCAGGCCACAGTCGACCGCGGGGCGAGGAGGGTCGCCACACCGGCAGGGATCCGCTGCGGTCGTCCTTGTCTGTCGATGCAGGCCAACGTCGTCTCACCCTCCGCCAAGGCCACCTCTATGCCTCCTTCGGTGCGCAGCAGCCGGTAGTGGAAGTCGGCCCGCACGCGGCCTACTTGGGTGATGCGCGTCTCGATGATGACGAGATCGTTGAACCGGGCCGGAAGGCGGTACCGCACCCGCGCGTCCACCACGGCAAAGAAGGTACCCTCACGCTCTAGGGCCCCGTAGTCGAACCCTACGGCGTTCAGCAGCTCGCAGCGTCCTCGCTCAAAAAACTGAAGGTAATTGGCATGATAGACCACACCCATCTGGTCGGTATCGCCATAGATCACCCGGTAGGTCGTGCGGTGCAGCATGGTCTTCGCAGTAGCCCGTGCGCGGACGTGCGTCGAGGCGCCCCGAGAACGTCAGCTTCTGGACCCGAGATCCCTAGGCTTCCCCGGCCATCGCCCAGCTGACGCCTGCAGCCGAGAGGCGTGCACGTACCTCGACGAGTGACTCGCCGTGGACGATGGAGCGCGTGGCGTCCTCGACGATGGTGACGACGAACCCTGCCGCCACCGCGTCGAGGGCCGTCGCGCTCACGCAGACGTCGAGGGCAAGGCCGGTGAGCCACACGTGCGTCACCCGGCGGTCGCGGAGATAGCCCGCAAGACCGGTCTCGTGGCGGCCATCGTCGCTGCGAAAACAGGAGAGAGCATCGACGTCCGCGCGCTCGCCCTTGCGCAGGAGCATCGTAGCGCGCGCGGCTTCGAGGCCTGGATGCAACCGTGCTCCCTTGGTGCCCTGCACGCAGTGGTCGGGCCACAGCGTGAGCGGGCCGAGCGGGGTCTCGCGCCACTCCCCTGGATTGCGGCCGGGGTGGGCCGAGGCGAAGGAAACATGCCCAGCGGGGTGCCAGTCCTGGGTCATCACGACGGTGCCGAAATGCGGCGCGAGCCGATTGATGACAGGCACCACCGCATCGCCTTGCGGCACGGCCAATGTGCCCCCAGGGCAGAAGTCACGCTGCACATCCACCACGAGGAGCGCGTCGGAGTGAACGGTCGCCAGCAGCATGATACCCCCCTCGGAATTGCTATCTATTTCATAGGTTTGGGACCGCACAGACACGTTCACGGTGGAGGAAAAATGGCGGGCGCTGGACCGTTTCTCGCAGCCCCGGAGGTGCCGCTCTTCGTCGACCAATACGAACTGACCTCGAGGAGGGCCTCGTGGCGCCCGCCGTATTCAGTCTGTTCTGCCGCGCCTTGCCGCGCACCCGGGGCTGCCTGGTGGCCGCTGGCATCGATGCTGTGCTCTGCGCCCTCGAGACCCTTTCTTTCTCGCCAGACCTGGTCGAGTGGCTCGGGCGAGCCGTCCCGCTGCGACCAGCCACGAAAAGATGGCTGGCTGGGTTTCGCTTTCAAGGCGACGTGTGGGCGGTGCCCGAGGGCACACCGGTGTTCGCCGACGAACCGTTGCTGGAGGTCGAAGCTCCCCTGCCCGTTGCCCAGCTGGTCGAGACCCTGGTCATGAACCAGGTGCACCTCGCCACAGTGGTGGCATCGAAGGCTGTCCGGGTTGTGAGCGCAGCCCGCGGGCGCCCCATCCTCGATTTCGGGATGCGGCGCGCGCAGGGGCTCGATGCCGCCCTCCAGGGAGCGCGGGCGATGTACCTCGCGGGCGGCGACGCGACCAGCGACGTGCTGGCCGGGTACGTCTACGGCCTTCCCCTCGCTGGTACCCA
>JBMTAX010000596.1:0-2668 GCA_049429145.1 Myxococcota bacterium | reverse complement strand
TAGCTCGACAAGAACCACGAGCTGAGCTTCATATGCCCCAGGACCGCAGGGTGGTTCGTCACCACGTAGTTGTGAGGGCCTGCAGCCGCTTGAAAGTGGTTGATCCCCGCCGCCCTCAACGCAGGTGCGGCGAAAAGTGCGGAGCAGAGCAGCACCAGGAGGGGGCGAGCCGCCGAACGAGAGAGGTGCAAGATCATAGAATTCATGAGGTTCTTCGACAGTAGCGGGCGCGCAGGGGCAGATCCATTTACGAGCCGCGGGTGTCCCCAGATGGCTCGCGCCTCATCTGTTGTTCGGTGCCAGGTGCGACCGCGTTGCCCCCCGGGGCCAGATCCCGGTCCCCTTGCCCTGCGATCAGCGCAGAAGTTGCGTGAGAGATCAGGGGGTTGGCTGCCTCAGATCCGCCACCTTGGGCATGCGGAAGAGGGGAAAAGCCCACCTGGCGCGGCCGCGCGGAAAAAGCGCTTTCAAGAATCGTGTCAAGGCTGTTTGAGGGGTCGCTGCGACTCTATACTCCGAGGAGTTGACGCGGCGCAGCCTGACCAGGCGGCGTCCTACAGGAAGGTGGCCGGTAGCCATGGAGCTCAAGCTCGTCCCGAAGCTCTCTCAGCAGTTGGTGATGACGCCCCAGCTCAAGATGGCGATCAAGCTCCTGACCTTGAACCACTTGGAGCTGCAAGACGCCGTCTCCCAGGAGTTGGTCGACAACCCCGTACTTGAAGAGGGCTTTCAAGAGCCCGGCGACAGTCGCGAAACAGAGGCCCCCGCCGGGGACCAGACCGCCAGCAAAGAGTCCGCGACCGAGGTCGCTTACGAGGCCGTGGGCACGGAGAAACAGAAGGACAACACCGCCGACATCGACTGGGAGAACTACGCCGACTCGTACAGCTACCTCCCGCCCGCCGCGGGGTCTGGGCGCGACACCAACTATGACGACTTGCCGGGGTACGATCAGACCCTGACGCGCTCAGAGACCCTGGAGGAACACCTCCTGTGGCAGGTCCGCATGAGCGATCTGAACCCTGTCGAGAGAGAGATAGCCCTCCGGCTCATCGGCGAGATGAACGACGACGGCTTCCTTGACCGAGGCCCCCTGAAGGCGCCTCCATCGACGAGCGAGACGACGGTGCCCGTCGAGGCCGAGGGAGAGGCGCTGCTGCGCGACGATGGAGAGAGCGACCTCGCTCTGGCTGAGGCAGACGAGCCAGCCGAAGAGGACGGACCTGCCTCGAAAGAAGGCTTGCTGACCGACCTACCTCACGCCCCCGAGGTCGACCCTGTGCAAGTGGTGGCCGATGACCTCGACGTCCCCCAAAGCTGGGTCGAGAACGTGCGGCGCCGCATCATGAGCTTCGACCCGCCGGGATGCCTTTCGCGGGACCTGCGTGAGTGTCTGCTCGTGCAGCTCGAGATCTGGGGCTACGACGACGAATGTTTGGTCTACAACATCGTCGATCGCCACCTTGACGACGTGGAGCGACGTAACTTCCAAGCGATCGCGAAGGCCTTCAAGGTGCCGCTCGCCGATGTAGGCGACGCTGTGAAGATCCTCGAGGCCCTCGAGCCGCGCCCGGCCCGCAACTATCTCCCCCTCGGCACCACCGAGACGTCGCAGTACATCACCCCGGATGTGTACGTGACCAAGGTCGGTGACGAGTACGTCATCTCCCTCAATGAAGATGGGCTCCCGAAGCTGCGTATCAGTCAGTTCTACCTGTCGAAGCTGAAGACTGCGGAGCGAGGCGACCCGTCCAAGAGCTACATCAAAGATAAGATGCGTTCTGCCACCTGGCTCATCCGCTCCATCCACCAGCGCCAGCGCACCATCTACAAGGTCGTGGAGAGCATCCTCGAACACCAGCGTGACTGGTTCGAGGGCACGGGCCCCCTAAAGCCCCTCATCCTCAAGGAAGTCGCCGACAACATCGAGATGCATGAGTCGACGGTGAGCCGCGTGACGACGAGGAAATACCTCCACTGCCATCGCGGCATCTTCGAACTGAAGTACTTCTTCAACTCGTCCATCGCCACCGGGGGGGGCGGATCCATCGCCTCAGAAGCCGTAAAAGATGAGATCAAGCGCATCGTGGCCGCGGAGAACCCGAAGAAGCCCTTGAGTGACGCGGCCATCGTCAAGATGCTCAGCGACAAGAACATCGACATCGCGCGACGCACCGTGGCCAAGTACCGGGAGATGCTCGGCATCCTGCCCTCGAGCCGTCGCAAGCAAGTGTTCTGAGCACCGCGGGACACCGGGGTGATGCCCTTGGCCGGGCAGCGTGGCAGCCCAGCGCGGCCAAGGCCAGGTAGCCCAAGGTAGGTGCGCACCAAAGAGATACGACGTGACGGGTGACCTTGCCTTCCACCGGGGCAGCGGGCGTACCCTGCCGGATATCTCCGCTGATCATGCAGTGGAGATCACAGCAGGGCGTCTCGCCTGGGAGGATCCATGCAGGTCTCCGTTACGTTCCGTCACATGGAGCCCACTGAAGCACTGAAGGAGTTCGCCGCCGAAAAAGTAGAGCGCATCGAGAAGTACATTCACACGCCCTGCGACGCACACGTGGTGCTCAGCGTGGAGAAGTACATGCATAAGGCCGACATCCTCATCAAGGCCCACGGCGTGATGATGCGCGGCGAAGAGAAGTCAGAGAGATCGGAAGAGCAC
>JBMTAX010000595.1:0-2676 GCA_049429145.1 Myxococcota bacterium | reverse complement strand
TGGGAGTCAGCGAGCACTTCCTGTAGGATCAATGTACGGTCAGGAACGGATGTATCGAACAACCCTGACTGCGGTAGGACCTCATTACCGATAAGGTCGGAGGCATATACCCTCCATGCATAGGGAGTGTTCATCTTCAGGCCTTCTGCGAGGGCATAGAAATGACAGGCCCCGGCCGAAGGCTGACAAGGGTCGCCGCTGCACGTCCCCGCCCGAAGGGGTAGCGTTACACACGCTCCTTCCGCCATCGCCGCGCAATCGAATTCTTCGGCTGTACCTTCCGCCAGCTCGACCCGCCCCTGCAGAGGCTCATCGGCAAACAGGCTGATCGATGCGGCCTGTGGGAAGGTACGAACCGCTGTGCTGGCCACCGTCGGCAGGGAGCTGTCAGTACAGTCTGCTGTCTCAAAAGTGTGCAGGATAGCGGTATCGATAGGGGCCCCAGCAGCGTTGGTAATGGCCCCCATGGCTCGCACTGCGTACTTCGTATGGGGACAGAGCGCATGGCAGGCTTCACCAGAGGGACCGGTTCGTGGCCCTTGCGGCAGGGCAATCGTTACCCGGGTGGCGTCGCTGCTCATGGTCGCTGTGCCAACGATCCTCTCAGCCCCAGTATCGAGTTCCTCAAGGAATAGTCGTGGGGAAGTACCACCGGCTGCAACACCGCGCACTGGCTCTGTGAACTCGACGGTATACCCGGGAAGATTCGTCACGACACCGCTTGCGGAGGCAGGCAAGGGCGCCAATTCATACCCGGGTCCCGGTGGCCACAACAAACTGGTACCGAACGTGATCCAGCTGGGGCCCGACGAACCAGTCGTCGTAGAAGGAATCACCAGCAGGAATGATGCATTGGGCGAGAGAGGTAAAAGCGGTCTCAGAAAAAGAGATTCATTTTCAAGAGTAATGCTCGCCTCAATGAGCCCGGAAGGCAGGTAGCCTTCCTCCAGGTCCATCACCACTTGATCGGTAGCGAGACCAGCAGGCACCAGGTAGGCAACCGGTTCAAGCCACGGGGCGGCGGAACGAACCTGGATGTCATCACCCACGGGGTGAGCCCCGGGATCACCCACGAACTCCAGTGACCCGCTCGCCGACACGAGCGGTACCTGGAGAGTCCCATCAGGATGAGACGACCTAACGCGGTAAGTCTTCCGATACCAGACAGGCTCCTCTGCAGGTCCACCATCTGACGCTCCGGCGCCGGAACCCCCATCAGCCTCCCCACCAATGGAAACATCAATGCCGGGCCCTTGAGCAACAGGGAGCCCCACGTGGACCGAAAAGGTTCCATCACCTGGCACCTCTACCCGCACGTCGCTGTAGAAACGCGCGACGGCATCTGGAAGTGCCGTCAAAGGACATGCGGAAGCATTGTTTGGGTCACTCACACCAGGGCTCGTGAGATAGAGATCTGTCGATCCGTGCGCAAGATTCCGCAGCACCCGCTGAGACGGATGACAAAAGGCATTGTTCTCCCCGAGGGAAACAATGCCGACCTGAGGCATTGCAAGCGCACTAAAGGTCAAAGGCGTCGCAGTGCACGAACCATGATGAGCGACCTTCAGCACATCCAGAGGTCCAGTGAGTCGAGCCAACGGAGTTTCCACGTCAACAAAGTTCCCCGCTAGGGCCGCGGAACATCCAGGGATAGCACCGCCGGTCACATCTCCGGCCGTAAGGTATCGAAAGCCAAGAAAATCTATGAATAGTCCTACGCTGTTTTCATTTTCGCGCGAAGTATTCCGCCGCCGCTGCTCAGGAATGTCACCATTCACAAGCACGCAAGTTGCTCGCACACCTGCACCTAAATCAATCTCCTCACCAGCCTCAATGATTCTTGCCTTACCGATCGCTGCAAGACGATCTCGTATTGCGAGAAAGTCAACACATAGGCGACTTCCGCACGAATGATTGTCACCATGATCAAGGAGCGCGATATTCGGCTCCACATCATCTTCAGTATTGGGGAGCAGGTCAGGCCCAGCCAGCAGCGAATAAACACCACCAAGATGATCTGCATCGTAATGACTGATGACAACATAGTCCGGCGGAACTAAAAATCTCCCCCGCAGCGTGGTCGCCCCGACAGACGAAATACTACCATCAATGAGAACAGTGACACCAGAAGGACTGGTCACGACCTGAGAATCCCCCTGCCCCGCCTTCAACACCTCAATGCGCAATGGATCATCTACGACCCTTAATGAGTCCAACAGCTTCGAGGCCCCGCTCGTAGTTTCTACAGATACGGAATAGAGACCTGGTGAAAGCCCGGCAGGAAGACGCACCAAAAGGGCCGATTCTCCGGAGAGAACACTAGGCAGGACCGTTATCACCCCGTCCCGCTCCAGCGCCACCACCACAGGTGCGCTCATCCTCTGACCCTCAATCATGATGACAGCTTCTGCACCAGCATGAGCGATAGACGGAAACAGCGTGGAAAGCTCGGGTGCATCACGCACGCAAGTAGCAGCAGCACAGTGCGTATTTTCGTCGCATGTCTGCTGACATGCGCCACAGTGATCAGAGCGGCTCTGCACATCCACGCATTCACCACTGCACAGTTCATTTTGACCATCGCACTCGCTGAAACATGAGAAATCAACGCAGGCGACCACTCCGCCAACAGGAGCATCACAGACGACGCCACAGTCACCACAATTGCTTCGATCG
>JBMTAX010000594.1:0-2681 GCA_049429145.1 Myxococcota bacterium | reverse complement strand
CGCGTACATGGCCCAGCCGATCCGGCCCACTTCGGGCGCGTTCTCCCAGCCATCGCCGGCCTCGTTGCCGAAGTCTGCGTCGATGCGGATGAGCTTGACCTCGCTGCCGTCGTGCCCAGGAATACTGCCGCCCCACGCAGCTCGACGGGGCTCACGGGCGACGTCGAGGATCTGCGCGGCCGTCGCATCGTTCAGCGACTCGATCTTGGTGTCGGCGCCGAGGAAAGGCTGAAACCAAACTTGGTTACTCGTAGGGTCATAGGCATTGCCGATGTCTGCTCTGAAGCCAGCGCTTCCGTCGACGAGATAACCCACCGCTGCCTTCAGTAGGTCCTCTGCCTCAGGGTTGTACCACATGATATCGCCGGCACTTTGGCTGAGACCCGCTGACAGCGCCATGAGCCAATTGCCGAGGTCGGCGCGGCTCAGGAACTGGCCACCAATCCAAAGACCGCGCTCACCTGGGGCTCCCTCCACGTCGACCAAAGTAGATAGGCGTGCGTCGAGGGCGGCCCAGGACCACGAGTAGCAGACCCCTGCCCAATAGGGCTCGTCGGGGCGCACAAAGCTGCGCGCGATGCTGGAGAAATCGTTGTAGGGCAGGTCGACCCCGTAGGCGCGCGCCGCGGCATTCAAGCGCTCGCTCGGCGGGAGGGCGTTCAAGGTGGCGCGGGTACTGAGGTCATGCACCGACGACGCCGGAACCTCGGACCCATGCGCCTTCTCGAGCACACCGGAACTGAACTGACCCCAGCCTCGCGAGTACCCGGGCGAATCCACCTTTGTGCGCAAGACTCCGTCGCGCTTCACATACAACTGGTGCGAGCGCACCACATTGTGGTTCTCGAGGGCTTCATAGTGGACGAGGTCGTTGGTGGGGCGCGGCAGGGGGCTCGGCCCTACCCCCACGAGAGACTCGAGTTGAGCGCGGGTGGCCGGGGTGTCAAAACGCGCCGCGCCGTTCAAGACCGCCTGCAGCGCGGGGGTCGCGCCCAGCGTGCTGCGTTGTGAGTCTGTGGCGAGCCGTTCGAGAGTGGTCGCCTCCTCTTGGGTGATGACTCCATCGGCGCCGGTCTCAGCGACGGTTCGAGCCAGGAGCGCGTCGAGCGGGCGTTGCACACGCATGGGTGATGACTCCGACAGGTTGCGAGGGATATCGGGTAGGACAAGGTGCGAGTTGTGCGCAGTGCAGATCTGGACAGGTTCCCCAGCGCTGCAGCGTTTCGCGTCCACGGGTCGTTGTGCCTGCGCAGATGCCAGGAATCGGTTAACGTCCCCTGAGCAGAAAGGTGCGCATGGCCGGGGCAGACGACCTCAAACAACTCGCAGAACTAAGGGCACGAGGCATTCTCTCCGAGGAAGAGTTCGACGCTGAGAAGGCGACGATTCTCGCCGGTAGGCAGAGCGTATTGTTCGCCACGGGCAGCGACGCACCCGGCAGGAGGGGGAGCATTTCCCGGGCAGATGATTTGAAGAAACTTGCAGACTTGAAGGCGCAGGGCATCCTTACCGAGGAAGAGTTCGACGTCGAAAAAGCCACCATCTTGGCAGGGGGCAAGAGCGTGCTTTTCGAGGGGGAGAGCACCGCCATTGCACAGCGCCCTCCCCAAGAGGTCGCCGTAGGTCGCCGCGATTGGGTGACCACTCTTTTGCTCGCGCTCTTCCTCGGCGGCGCGGGCATCCACCGCTTCTATACGGGGCACACGGCCATCGGCATCGTGCAGCTGCTCACCGGTGGCGGGTGCGGCATCTGGGCCCTGGTAGACGTGGTGCTCATCGCCACCGGCAGCTACAAAGACGCCGACGGGCTGCTCCTCAAGAAGCCCTGAGCCTGTTTCGCGCGAGCGTCATTCCGCGCCCGCACAAAACTGCTGCCCCAACATGCGCTGCTGGGCCGCCGTCAGCGCCGCCCCCTTCAGCTGAATCAGCCTGCGGATCGCATTGCAAGACTTCTCTAAGTCACCGTTTTTCTTGTGATAAAATGCGATGGGCTGCAGCGGCGTCGGGTCTTTGGGGTTCAGCTGGAACGCCTTCTTGTACCCCTCATACGCTCCGGACTCGTCGCCCGCCGCCCACTTCTCCTGGGCCTCTCGTAGCGCCTGTTTGGCCTCTGCCCGCTGTGCGGCGCTCACCCGAGAGGGTTTCTGCCGCTTTTGCGGCCGCTGCGAAGCAGGCTGGATGGCCGTTTCGGGAGCCAAAACGGTGGGTTCCTCTGTCGCGGGCTCGGCAAGGTCGCCTGGGGAGGCCTGTGGCGCAGGCTCTTGGCCCGCGGGGTCGGTGGTGGCCACAACGGCGCTTGCTGGCTGTGCGCTCGCTTCTGCGGGCGCTGCAGGCGCTGGTGGCAATGGCTCGGTGGTCGCGGACGGGTCTGCCTTTTCCGGGGCTTGATCGGCGGCGACGACTTCGGAAGCGGGCTCGGCGGTATCAGGAGCCCCGGACTTGCTGGGCAGCAGCAGGACGGCCCCGGCGCCCACCAGTGTTCCTACAGCGACCATGGCTGCGAGAAACTTTCCTCGCCCTGCGCCCCTCGTGGGGACGGGCACATCCTCGTCTGCAGCGACGACCCGCAGCGACGAGGCTGCCACCGTGAGGCCCGTGGGGGCGGTGGGCAGAGGAGAGTCCCTCGGGGGCGAGGAAGGCGGGGCCGTGGCGTTACTCGCGGTGCTCGTCGCCCGTGGCTG
>JBMTAX010000593.1:0-2686 GCA_049429145.1 Myxococcota bacterium | reverse complement strand
TGGCTCGTCGTATTGACCGAGCAAAACGAAAGGAGCTCGTCGGGCCACGACACCATTGCCCAATATCCGTCGGCGGCGGCCGCGGTGGTAGGACCCCGCACCCTTCACCGCGTAGAGCGATGACGCGGCAACCGCTGCCGTTTGCGGGCGTAAGGCTCGTTCCCAGGCGAAGACGACATCCGCCGCGGTAACGGGTTGACCATCGGACCAGCGCGCGTCTTCTCGGAGTTGAAAGCGGTACCTCCGTCCGTCTTCGGACTGTGTCCAAGACGTCGCCAGCGCGGGAATAGGAGCAAGCGAGTTCTGGTCGAGAGAGGTCAGCCCCTCGAAAAGCTGCTCGGCCAGAAAGGCATCCGCATGACTTGCACCCAGGGCTGGATCGAAATGGGGCGGGTCCTCTCGAAGATGCAGAAAGAGCTCCGCCGCTTTTCGAGGGCGAAAGCGCCCGAAGCGCTGAGGCCCGGTCTTCTCTGGCTCTACGGCGCAGGACAGCACCAGGGCAGCGGAGGAGACTAGAACGCAGAGGCTTCGCACGGGCACTCCGGAGGATTCGAGTGTACGCTGGGGTCGATGCCAAGGACGAGACGTATCGCTCTGGTGGGTCATCCCCACATCGTGATTGCCCGCGGGAACGCGGGGGGAGAGGTATTCTTCGAGGACAGCGACTTCGAAGCATACCTCGGATCGCTGCGCACGTTCGTTCGCGAAGGCTACTTCAAGTTGTACGCCTACTGCCTGATGCGAAGCGAACTCCGCCTGGTCATTCAACCGTCGCGACTGCCACTCGCTCAATCCATCCAGAAACTCCACACTGCCCACGCCCGGCGTATCAACCAGCGCCTTGAACGAACGGGGCATCTATTTGAAGGACGCTTCCGTTCCGTGATCTTCCCTCGAAATCGCTTGGCCGAGGTGATCCGCGGGGTGCACTTGTGGCCAGTACGCGCGCAACGGGTGCGGCGCGTGGAAACCTACCCGTGGTCTTCGCACCGAGCATACGTCGCCAGAGGAGACGAATGGGGAGATCTCGTCGACACGTGGGCAGTCCTCGAGGGGCGAGGGGCGACGTTACCCGTAGCACAGCGTGCCTTCGCCAGGTTTGTGGAGGAGGCCGTGCTCGACCGCGACCATCTCGGGGTCGACGAGGTCATCCCTGGGATCGCGGGTGACCGCAACTTCGCGGAGGCGGTACTCGCCGAGGCTGGCATCAACTGGAAAGGCCGGCGCAGGCCCGCGCTCGTCACCCTCGCTCGACGGGTTTGCCTCTTGATGAGTGTTCACCCGGACGACCTCACCAGCTCATGTCGGAAGCAAGAACTGGTGATGGCACGACGGCTGTTTTCGACCGCCGCGGTTCGATTCGCCGGACGGAGCGTGAATGAGGTTTCTTCGTTTCTCGCGCGAGACAAAGCGCAGGTCAGCCGTTTGGTATCCCAAGGAATGGAACAAATGCGGGCCGATGAGGCTTTTCGGTCACTGTTGGAGTCCACCCGTGGCCGAGCACCGCGAGCGACCCCCGTGGTGGAATAGCATCACGTCAGGTTCAAATCATTACGTGCTCGTCATCTTCCAAGAGGCCCTTCGCCTGCAGCACCGCCCGGTTCTGCCGCAATCTCTCGTCGGTGATGCCGGTCAGGTAGGCCACAAGCTCGGGGTGATTCGCCACCGTGGTTTGAAAGTCCTGGCGTGACAAGAACAGGGCTTCGAGGGGCTCCTCACAGGAAACAGTCGCCGAGGTGGGCTGCTCATGGAGCAGCGACATTTCCCCGCACAGATCGCCTGCGCGCAGTCGGGCGAGGTGGACACGTTCTCCTGCGGTCACCTTCGTCACCTCGGCCACTCCACCCAGCAGCAAGAAGATGCCTGGACCAGACTCTCCCTCGGTAATCAAACGCTCCTGGGCGTCAAAGGTAAGGGGCTCGAACAAAGCCATGATCTCGTGGCGCTGTTCTTTGGTCATCGAGGTGAAGAAGGGGTGCGTCGCGGTGAGATGGCTGAGGAATCGCTCGCGCGTGAATGCTTTCAGCGCGCGGGTCACACCCGCGAGTTCCGCTGCCGCCACGACCAAATCACTTCGACGAATCTCAAGCACGTCTACGTCACCACGCGCTACTGCGGAGGCCTGCCGAGGTTCAGTAGAGATCAGCGCTTTCTCTCCGAACACCGATCCTCGACGCAGATGGGCAAGAGTAACTCCGCCCCCATCTTCTTTATCGCGCACAATGCTGACGTCACCATCTGCCACCATGAAGAAACTATCGCCAATTTCACCCTGGCGAATAATCATTTCGTCGTCCGCGTACCGCCGCAGCTTCAATTTACTGAGGACCGCACCGAAGGATTCTTCATCGAGGTGGGAGAATAGGGGGATGGCCGGTAAAGAGGGCGGATAGTCAACCCGCGACATATCGAACTGCGCGATCGATGCGGCGCTCTCCAACAGGTGCTCATCGTCGACATCGGTAGGTTCGGCGGGCTGTTCCCCGAGCGTCTCAAGCTCGGCCACCGCGCGCCGGGGGTCGACACGGTCTGACTCCATCGCGTAGGTCTCTGCCAAGACGAAAAGAATATCTTCGTACGCAGGCTCCAGAAGGATGACCATCTTGACGGCGACCAAACCAAGTAACGGGTAACCACTCTTGATCGCATGCCAGGCGATGGACTTGTACACCTCGAGAGCGAGGTC
>JBMTAX010000592.1:0-2697 GCA_049429145.1 Myxococcota bacterium | reverse complement strand
GTGGCTGGCCAGCTTTTGGTGCCGCGGCCATTGTCCAGACGCCCGCGGGTTCTGTAGCGAGCATCGTCGACAGCATTGGGGATAACTTCTCCTGCGCGCGCCTCGCGGGGACGCCGGTTCCCGATCGCCTCTTCACCACCATTCCGCAGTCCATAGCGGGGGGCATGTGCTGCGCGATGTTCGGCATGATCGCCGCGGTCGGCCTGTTGAATCTGCACGTCGTTGACCATACCTCGATGAAGATCTTGTTCATCCTCACCTTCGTGTTCTTCGTGGCCTGTCCGTCCCCGAGTATTTGAACACGACACCGTTCCCGTCGCCCTGCCTCAACGGCTGGGGCGAAACCTACGAACAACGGTCTGGTCCGGTGCGCTATGTCAGCGTATTGATCGGTGAAATACCGAACCTCGTGAGCACGGTGGGCAAGACGGGCATGGCGGTTGGGGGAACACTCGCGTTGGTCCTCGACAACAACATCCCTGACGCTCCCGACGAGCGAGGACTCACCGCCTTCCTGCGGCAAGGGTGATGGCACGATGGAGAGCACAGCATACGAAATGGTCATCGGGCTCGAATGCCACGTGCAACTCTTGACCGAATCGAAGCTCTTTTCGCCGGCACGGAATCGCTATGGGGATGCACCCAACGAGAACGTCGACGTCGTCGATGCGGGTCTTCCCGGTGTACTCCCGGTGATGAACGAGAAAGCTCTGCGCTGCGCGTTGTTCCTGGGCCTCGCCGCAGGGTGTACGATCCGACGTCACAGTACCTTCGCACGCAAACATTACTTCTACCCCGACCTGCCGAAGGGGTACCAGATCTCCCAGTACGACGAGCCCCTCTGCGAAGGAGGAGAGGTACTCATCGATACAGGGGCGGGGGCACGCAGCATCGCTCTCACGCGCATCCACATCGAAGAGGACGCGGGCAAGAGCATGCACGAAGGCGACGAGCGCGCGTCCTTCGTCGACTACAATCGGGCAGGCACGCCGCTGCTCGAGGTAGTGACGGAGCCCGTCTTGCGGGGGGCCGATGAGGCCATGGCCTTTGTCAAAGCACTGCGTGCTCTCGTTGTCACACTGGGTATTTGTGACGGGAACATGCAGGAGGGATCGCTTCGCGTCGATGCCAACGTCTCAGTACGCAAGCGCGGCAGCCCCACACTCGGACAACGCACCGAGCTGAAGAACCTGAATTCGATTCGCTTTCTTGGCGCAGCCATCGAGGTGGAAGCCGAGCGACAGATTTTTGAACTCGAGCAGGGCCGCAACATCGTGATGGAGACCCGTCTGTACGACGAGCAAAAGCGGCAGACACGCGCCATGCGCAGCAAAGAAGAGGCGCACGACTATCGATATTTCCCCGAGCCCGATCTGCTGCCTTTGCACATTTCCGAGGACGATATCGCCGAAGCGCGCGCGGCGTTGCCCGAGCTCCCGCTGGAAAGGGAACGTCGCTATGGGGAGCAGCTCGGTCTCAGCCCCGCTGACGCTCGCACCCTCGTGGCCGAGAAAATGATCGCCGAATACTTCGAGGACGCGCTCGCTTTTCACAGCAACCCTCGCAGCGTCGCCAACTGGGTCGTCAACGAGGTGATGCGTGTCGCTCGCAGTGAGCGCATTGACGACGGGGCTGGGCTGAAAATGCCATTCCCAGCCCGCTCTCTCGCGGAGTTGGTACGGCTTGTCGATGATGGAACGATCACGGGTCGCATCGCCAAGCAGATCTTCTCAGCGATGGTCGAGGGACGCGGTACCGACCCGGCGCGCCTCGTGACCGAACTCGGTCTCCAAGTAGAGCGGGATGAGGGGGCCTTGGTCACCGTTATCGAGCAGCTCATCACCGAATTCCCGAAGGAGGTGCAGAGTTATCGAGGGGGGAAGGCGAAGGCCCTTGGTTTCTTTGTGGGGCAGGTCATGCGGCGCACCGAGGGCAAGGCCGACCCCGCAGAGGTGAACCGGCTGCTCAAAGAACGGCTCGGCGAGCCGGGGGCGGAGTAGGCGGTGGCGACCAAGGCACCTGAGCAAGAGCTGAGAGCGTTTCGTCTCGAGGAGAAGGGGCTCGCGCTGCTGGACCAGCGCGCACTGCCAGAGCGCACCGAATGGCTGTGGCTCGAGGACGTGGAGGGGGTCGCTCAGGCCATCGAGACGCTCGCGGTCCGAGGTGCACCGGCCATCGGTGGAGCGGCCGCCGCCGGTATCGTGCTCGCCGCTCGTCGAGTGAAGACCCTAGAGCAGTTTGAGGCCGCCCTCCGCATCGCAGACGCGCGATTGCGGAAAACACGACCTACCGCCGTCAACCTGTTTCATGCCCTCGATCGCATGCGTTTCGCCACTGCAAAGGCGCTGTCATCGTCGCTGCCTCTCGATAAGGTCATCGCTGCGCTAGAGACCGAGTGCCGCCGCTTCCTCGAAGAGGACGAGGCCATGTGCACGGCCATGGGGGCGCACGGTGCCCCCCTGTTCGAAGACGGCGATGTGGTGCTGACCGTTTGCCACACCGGCGCGCTGGCGACCTGCGGGCAGGGTACCGCGCTTGGTGTGCTGAAGACCGCGCACGCCTCCGGGAAGCGTCTCTCGGTCTTGGCACTCGAGACGAGACCCTTGCTGCAGGGGGCTCGACTGACGGCGTGGGAATGTGAGCAGGTGGGTCTGCCAGTGCGTTTGATCACCGACGGGATGGCAGCCTTCGCGCTCG
>JBMTAX010000591.1:0-2705 GCA_049429145.1 Myxococcota bacterium | reverse complement strand
GCTGCTGCTCAAACTTCTTGATGAACACGTTGGCGACGATAAAGGCGCGGCTCGCAAACTCGGTCTGAAACGCAGGCGATTGGGTCATGGTGGTGGCTCCCGTGCAGGTCGCTTAGACGATACCCCCAAAGGGTCGTCGCTGTGCACCCCCTTGGGACCGCGATCGGGCACCTCATGGGCTGCGTGGCGCTGACGCCCACCGACGCGTGGCCCACCACAGGGGCAATGTCACGCCGAGGGCACAGCAGAGCCACGACAGAGACGCACCGAGGAGGGTTCCCAAGGCGGGCATCAGCTCGCTCGCAAACAAGGCGTACGCAGCGACGCTGGTAGAGCCGAGCATCATGGGGCCCGCCGCGCCTGTGGGCATGGTCTCGCCATGGGAGAGCCAGAGGGAGACCATGGTGGTCAAGAAGATCGCGGGAAACACCGCCGCGACCCCTGCGAGGGTGGGGTTGCCAGTGCGGGCGAGGGCCACCGACGCACCGATCGCGGTGGCAGCCAGAGCGCCGCGGGCAACCAGCGTAGACGCGCTGATTCGTCGTAGAGCTCCTGTGGCGGGTGGCGCACGACGAAGGGCCAGCACCCCCAAGGCGACGAGGGCGAAGGTGCAGAGGAGTGGCGCGACCACCGTATCGCGGAGCGTCGGCAGGAACGCGACGAGCACCAGGGCTGCTGCGGACCACAGCGCGAGGCTCGTGACAGCCACGGCAAGCAGTCGCGCATGGGAAGCGCCGCGGCGAAACACCCTCGGCAGCCAGAGCCAGCACGCGAGGAACCCTGCGTTGAGCAACATCCCCGGCGGGGTCGCGTACAAGGCGACCACAAAGCTCGCCTCGTCTTGGCTCACCCCATGAAATCCGATGGCGGCAGGCACGATCGTCGTGGGCAGAGTGCCAAGCAGCCCCCCCGTACGCCCACCGAAGCGCTCGATGGCCACGGTCACTGACACAGCCACGGCGCCAGCAAAGAGCGCGGACAGGTATGGCAACCAAGGATTCATCGATACCTCATGCCTCGGCAGCGCGGTGCTCTGCTGCATACGACGATGACATGGAAACAGCCCCGAACGGAGGGGCGCTCTGGCCCAGGCGCATCGAACTACTTTGCGGCAAGGTCCACCTCGACGACATGGCCCTCGTACTCCACTTTGTCACCGGCCCGGAGCTTTCTTCCTCGTCGCGTCTCCACGGCACCATTGACCTTCACGTCACCCTCTTGAATCACCCACTTCGCCTGACCGCCGGTGCCGACGAGCCCTTCGCGCTTTAACAGTTGATCGAGCCGAATGAACGAATCCATCTCGTCTGGCATCTCATCTCTCGTCGACAATGGCCCCGACTGCGGGCACGAAAGTCGGCATGACGGCTCCTGAGAACCCCCGCAAGAGGGCTGAGACCATGCCTCTTCCAGCAACCCTTGCTCCCTCAGGCAGAGCGGGTAGGCTCGAGACGACGCTGAGCTGAGGGGTATCCGCCATGAAACGCGCAGAGAAAGCCGCGAAGATCGACGCACAACTCCAGGCGCTTTATCCCACCACGCCCATTCCACTCGACCACACTGACCCCTTCACCCTGCTCGTCGCAGTGCTCTTGTCGGCGCAGACCACCGACAAGAAGGTGAACGAGGTGACACCCGCCCTCTTCGCGCGGGCCCCCACCCCAGCGGCGTTGGCCGCGATGTCTGTCGACGACGTACAGGCGATGATTCGACAGGTGGGGCTCGCCCCCCAGAAGGCGCGGGCGCTGGTGGGTCTCGGGCAGAAGCTCGAGAGCGAGCATGCCGGGCAAGTGCCTCGCACGTTCGAGGAGCTAGAGGCGCTGCCTGGAGTAGGACACAAAACCGCGTCGGTGGTGATGGCCCAGGCCTTCGGGGTGCCCGCGTTTCCCGTCGACACTCACATTCATCGGCTGGCCGCTGGGGACTGAGCGATGGATCAAGCGTGGAGCGCACGGAGCGAGACCTGAAGAAGCTCTTCCCCGAGGAACGATGGAACGCGCTGCACCTGCAAATCATTTATTTTGGGCGAGAGCACTGCCCCGCCCGACGTCATGACCTCGAGAAGTGCCCCATTTGCAGCTGGGCCTCCTCGGGAGCGCGTAAGAAGCTGGAGCGCAGCCTGGGCGGCGCCCCTCGCTGAGGGACGCCACGCGCGGAAGGCAAGTTCCGCAAACTACTCGCAAGCTGCCGACGCGGTGCGAAAGCCCTGAAGGGCGCCCTGCGACGAGGGGGGTAGCAGCGCGCCGAGCTCCCCCACGAGGTCCTCGACGTATGCGTGCTGGTTCCACATGCCGCGGGCGTGGGCCCAGCTCACCCCCGTATTGGTCAGCGCATCGAGTCCGTAGCTGATGCCGAACTGGGGTTCATTGGAGCCGACAAGCACGTTGGCGTGCCCGTCGTTGTCGATGTCAGCGATAGCGACAGTCTCGGTCATGGTCACGCTGCCCCGCTCGGCGTCGTAAATCTTAACGCCGGTGGCGTTGTACACCCACACCCTCGTCTCATCGCTGTAGGTCACGTTGGTCTTGCCATCGGCTTCAAAATCGAACCCGACAGGCCCGCTGGCCCCCGTGTAATCACCGATGCCGGCACGCCACAGTTCATTGAGGTTCCGGTCGTACACGAGCAGTACCTCGGTGTTCGACACCGCGATCTCGAGACCAGGCAAGCCGACGATGTCCATGATCGCCTGATGGGTGGGGATA
>JBMTAX010000590.1:0-2706 GCA_049429145.1 Myxococcota bacterium | reverse complement strand
TTTAGCTGTGTTCCTCGACGAGAAGGGGCGGCGCCCAGCGGTGGGGGGGCAGGGGAAGACGCTGCTTCCCAGGCGGAGAGACGCAGCTCCTCGACGACGAGCGGTGGCAAGCGTGGAGGACGTGGCTCATAGAGGGCCGCTGCGCGCGCGACCACGAGCGGGCGGGTCGCGAGGGCGCCCACAAGCGAGAGTGGCAGGTGATCTGCGCCACGTGCGGCCCCATAGGCGCCGAGCAGGAGCGGCACCACGACGTCACAGTCGCCTTCCGCCTTGAGCCGCTCGTCGACCACGTCGAGGAGGGTGGTAGCGTCAGCGAAAGAGCCATGCAGGGCGGCGAGGGCGACGTGCTCTGGCGCGTCTCGCCCGTCGTACCCTGGCGGGGGCAACACCTCCCGAGGGTCGCGCGCTCCGCGTCCAGCGGCGAGCGCAAGCATCAGCGCGCCTTCCGCTTCGCTGGTGCCACCGAGGGTGGTCCCTCGTCGCGATGCACGAAGTGTTCGTAGCGTCTCCTGGGCAAAGGAGGCTGCCGCCTCCAGTACGTCGTCACCGTCTGCCAAGGGGGCGCGCAGCCGATGACGAAGACCCCCCGCAAGGAGCGCCGCAGCGCTCACCACCCTCGGGTTGCGGTGGGTGAGCCCCACCACATCGCCGATGGCTGACGCGACGGCGTCGTCGTCGTCGCTGAGTGCAAGCGCGAAGGGCAGGGCGCCCACCATGCCCGCGGCACTGACCACGTCGACGCCACAGAGGCGTCGATCGTCACCCCGCTGCAGAGCGAGCGCGACACGGCGAAGATCGCCCGACAGGGTGCGTGCACGTCCTCGCAGGGCCGCTCCGTCGAGCGGATGCACCAGGGCGCACAGACGCAACGACAGGTCAGCTGCGAGGTCGCTCTGCGGCGCTCGGTACAGCAGCGCGTCGATGACCGTGAGAGTCCACGTCGTCATCGCGCCGTGGACGCGGTTCCGGGGCTCGTGGCTGGTATCCGTGGCACCTGCATCGTCATCGACCGTGCGTTCACGCGTCGGGCCCCTCGCCAGCGCCTCGCCGATGGCCAGCCCGAGGAGCGCCCCCGATGCGTGGACCTCGCGGGCGCTGCGCTTCATACGACGCCCAGGAGCCGACGCACCTCTGTCTCCAAGGCGCGATGGGAGGCAACGTCGAAGCCCTCGTGACGCCAATCGACGAGACCATCACGTCCTAGCAACACGGTCGTGGGCAAGGTGGCGACGCCAAAGCGTCGACCTACTCTCCCCTTCACATCCCACACACAGGGAAAGCTCGGCCTTTGGCGCGCGACGAACGCGCGACCACCCGCGGCCTCCTCGTCGAGGCTGATCCCGAGCACCTGGAGCCCTGCCGCCTGGTAGGTGCGGTGAAGCTGGTCGAGGTAGCGAAAGGCCTGCCGACAAGGTGCACACCAGCTGGCCCAGAAGTCGATGAGGGTCACTTCGCCGGTGAGCGCAGGGAGAGGTACCTCGACGCCTTCGAAGGAGCGGAGACCATCAAGGGGGTGGGCATTCGGGTCGATAGGCTCATCACGAGTCCCAAAACCCCCTCCCGGCAGACACGACGTCGCCAGCATCGTTGCTGCGCCGCTGAGGAACGCTCTTCGGGTTACGCGGGGCGGCGTCACCGGCGGCGCTCCTCGAGGGCGGCGAGCAGACGCTGGTGCACACCGCCGAAGGCGCCGTTCGACATGCACAAGAGCACCGCTCCAACGGGCGCATCACGGGCGACCTGCTCGACGAGCGCATCGAGGCTCTCGCAGGCGATGGCAGGACGCCCGCGAGCGGTGACGTCGTGGGCGAGCTGCGGTACGTCGAGGGCCTCACTCGGATCGAGCTGTCGACCCGGCGGCGCGAGCAGAACCTGATCGGCGGCGTCGAACGCTTCGGCATAGTCGGTTTGGAAGACCTTGCGACAGCTCGTCGCTGAGCGCGGCTCGAAGAGTGCCCATAAGGGCCGCCCCTCGTAGCGTCGTCGGGCTCCCTCTAGCGTCGTGCGTACGGCAGTCGGGTGGTGTGCAAAGTCATCAAGCACAACGACGCCGTCACGCTCGCCGACGACCTCCATCCGGCGCTTTACGCCAGCAAAGGAGGCGAATCCTGCCCCAATCTCGTCGTGGGTGAGGCCGAGCCCCGCCAACACCGCATAGGCGCCCAAGGCGTTCAGCACGCCGTGGCGCCCCGAGAGCGGCACCTTCAGCGCACCCTTGAACACCCCACGATAGGCGATATGAAATGCGAGCCCTGCTGCTGTCTCCTCGACGTCATGGGCCCGCCAGTCGCCAGCCTCGCCATAGGAATCCACACGTACGCCACCCTGGGCGTGACCCGCTGCCGCCGCCAGCCGCGGTTCTTCTGCGCAGAAGACGAGGTGCCCGTCGTGGGGAACGAGTGCCACCACCTCGGCGAAGCGGGCCTCGATCTGCTCGACGCTTTGGTAGATGTCGGCGTGGTCGTATTCGAGGCTCGTCAGCAGCAGAGAGCGAGGCCGGTAGTGCAGGAACTTCGGTCCCTTGTCGAAATAGGCCGTATCGTATTCGTCGCCTTCGACGACGAATGGCGCTCCCGTTGCCCCGGTACGAAAACTCTCTTCGAGCCCGAGCGGGATGCCGCCGATGAGGAAGCCCGGGTCTTTGCCTGCGGCCAACAATGTGTGGGCGAGGAGGGTCGTGGTGGTCGTCTTGCCGTGCGTGCCCGA
>JBMTAX010000589.1:0-2707 GCA_049429145.1 Myxococcota bacterium | reverse complement strand
CAACCTTTTCGCGCGCGCGCCTCAATGCACCTCTCGGCCGTGACGAGGCAAGGGGGCGCATCATCGTCACCTCCGCTGGGAAACCAGCCCTGTCCCTCGTGCGTGTGCGCGCGCGGCGAGATGGCTTCGCCCTCGTCGAGGTCCGCCTCGAGACCGGTCGAACCCACCAAGTGAGGGTCCATCTTGCGCACGCAGGGCACCCTCTCGTCGGGGAGAGTGTCTATCGTGTGCCGCCTTCCGACCGGCACCCACGCCAAGCCCTGCACGCCTTCGAGCTTTGTGTCGCCGATGGTCCCCGCCTGCGGGCGCCGCTGCCCCAGGACCTGCTGACGCTACTTGCAGAGCTCGGACTACGCGATGCTGCCGACATCAACGACGGGAATTGATCGATGGAGCGTCGTCATCGCGACGTCGCCATGGTGGAATCGTCATTGCAAAGCGGCGGAGTGCGACGCTGCGCTCTCTCGAGGGCGCGCTGTAGGTTCGCATGCACGACGACACGAGGCGGTACCGATGGGGGCTTCGCTGGGGGGCAACAGGAGGGAGCGCGACGCCGCAGCGCCAGGTGCCAGATGAGGTAGACACCTGCAGCCACCACAACGAGAAGGCTCGAAGCGAGGTCGAGCATGTTCATGCAAACCCCAGCAAGCCACCCACTTGGTAGACGACGAAAGCGCCGCCGTAGGCAAGTGCTGTCATGTAGGCAAATTGAAACAGGGGCCAACGCCAGCTACGGGTCTCTCGCTTCACCACCGCCAGCGTCGACATGCACTGCATCGCAAGCACGAAGAACACCAAGAGGGCCAGCCCCGTACGGGGGGTGTAGAGCGGCGAACCGGTGAGGTGATGGACGTCGGCGCGCATCGCCTCGCGCAGCGGCATGCTCTCCTCGTCACTGCCCTCGCCGAGCCCGTAGACGAGCCCTAGCGTCGAGACGAGTACCTCTCGTGCGGCGAAGCTCGCGACGAGGCCCACGCCAATCTTCCAATCGAAACCGAGCGGCAAGATGAGCGGCTCAAGCAGGTGGCCCAGTTGACCCGCCGCACTCTCCTCAAGGCTGCGTTGTCGCAACTGAGCTTCGATCTGTGCACGCGCTTGCTCGGCGTCGTCTTCATTCAGCCCCTGCTGCGCGATATCAGCGATGGCTTGCTCTCGTTCTTCTGCCAGAGTGGCGGGTCGGGGGAAGGTGAAGAGACCCCACAACACCACGGTGATGGCGAGGATGACGGTCCCTGCCTCGACGAGAAAGATGCGCACCCGGCCGAGGACATGGGACAGCACGTCGGGGAGGCGCGGGAGGCGATAGGGGGGGAGCTCGAGCACGAGCGGCGGGGTGGGGCTCTTCAGGAGGGTGCGCTTAAATAGCGCGGCCATCAGAATGGCAGCGGTGAGGCTCAGGCCATACATGGCCACCATGATAACGACGCCCGCGTGCAAGAACCCAAACAGCGGCGGTGTCGTCGAGAACACCGTTGCGATGATGAGGGCGTAGACGGGCAGACGCGCCGAGCACGAGACCAGGGGCGTGACGAGGATCGTGACCAGCCGATCTTTGGTGGACTCGATGGTGCGCGTTGCCAAGATCGCGGGCACTGCACACGCAAAGCCTGACAACAGCGGTACGAAGGCGCGGCCATGCAGACCCACGCGCGCCATCACTCGGTCGAGCAGAAACGCGGCTCTGGCGAGGTAGCCAGAGTCTTCCAGGAGCCCGAGGAAGAGAAAGAGGATGGCGATCTGCGGCACGAAGACGACGACATTGCCCACGCCAGCGAGTACTCCATCGAGCAGTAGAGAGCGCAACAGCGGCATCTCGGTGGGCAAACGCGCGCCCACCTCCTCACTGACGAGGCCGACCGCCGCTTCGATGACGTCCATCAATGGTGACGACCACGCGAAGAGGGCCTGGAACAATGCCCCGAAGAGCAGCAACAGACAGGCTGGCCCCCCCACACGATGAAGAAGAACCCTGTCGATGCGATCGGTGAGCTGAACGCTGCGCAAGGCACCGGCCACAGGCCGTTCATCTCGCACGACGTCACGGGCGAACTCCGCAGCACGGGCGTGTCGCTCCTCGACGAGCTTCTGCAACAACCCTTCCTGCCGAGCGATGCCATCGAGGCGGCTGGCCAACGCTTCCGGAATCCCGACCCGTGTGCTCGTCCCCATGGCGTGGGTCGCGCTGGCCCACAAAGCGAGGGCCTCTGAGGGGTGGGCCCCGCCGAGCACGTGCTGCAGCGCGGTCCCGGTATCACGCAAGTCTTGCTGTGGCACGTCGGCGAGGGAGGGCAGGGGCGGGGGTGGCAGCGGCCGCGGCAGCGGAAGGCGCAGGGCCTTCGAGATGGCCGCCTTGACTCCGTCGGAATCTCGTCGTTGTCCGCGGGCCGAGCCCACGACGGGTACGCCAAGGCGTTGCTCGAGGGTCGTCACATCCAGGGAAAGACCGTCCTGCTCGAGCACATCCATCATGGTCAGGGCGACGAGCAGTGGGCACCGCAGCTCTCGGAGCTGGGACAGAAGGTACAGGTTGCGCGCGAGGTTCGTCGCGTCGACCACGACCACGACGAGTGAGGGGGCGCCGAAAGGCAGCGTTCCGAGCACGCCCCGCACCGCCACTACCTCATCATCAGAGCGGGGGGAGAGGCTGTAGGTCCCTGGTAGGTCGAGGATGCGGGCTGCACTGCCGTCGTCGAGCCGTGTCTGCCCC
>JBMTAX010000588.1:0-2710 GCA_049429145.1 Myxococcota bacterium | reverse complement strand
CAGAGCCGCTCCTCCCCCCTACTTTGAAGCAGACCCCATCGGGGTCGCAGCTACGCATGCGCCTCGGTGAGTTGGCGGACAAAGGCAAAGGCGCGACCCAGGAAATGTGGGTCGATTTTCGTCGCAACACCGTTTACCTCCAGCTGAAGGTGGGTCTCGTCGCCGCCTATGTCGTCGTCGTGCTGCTGACCGTTCTGCTAGCGCCGCCGTCGCCAACCACCTTTCGCGCGAACACCGGCAGCCTCGCGTGGGGGGTCGGCAAGCGCACCTATCTTGAACTTGAGAACCACGATGAGGGTGACATCGAGAACGCTGTCGTCGAGGTGCATGGGACGGTGGTGAGCTTCGATGGCACCCAGAAGCAGGGTCCTTGGACCGTCGCCCTGCCGCAGCTCGACGAGGGCGAGAAGATTCGGTTTTGGCCCGAACAGATGCGGGCAGCCGATGCCACCCCTGCAGGCAATAACCTGCAGATCGACCGCATCCGCATCCTCGACGCTGACGACCCGACCGACGTGCTGCTCGCGCTGCCGGTGACGCGCACGAAGGAATGAGTGTGCGGCCTCGCCTCTCTCGTGAAGGGATTCTTGTCACCTGGGCCGAGGCTGCGGCCGGAACCCGTTTGCCGCTGTATTCCAAGGAGGTCGCATGACGGTCTCCATCTCGTTGCTCGGTGGCGTCGGAGAGTTCGGTCGCAACTGCATGCTCATCGACGACGAAGGCTTTGGTGCGGCCATCGTCGTCGACTGCGGGTTGATGCTCGAGGCCAGCCCGGCGACTGAGGCAGACGAGGCCCCGCGAACCGCCCTCTACCCCTCCTTTGCGCCCCTCGAGGCGAGGCGCGACGTATTGTGCGGATACGTGATCACCCACGGCCACGACGACCACATCGGCGGTCTGCCCGTGGCGATGGAGATGGCCACAGCACCCGTCTACGCCACGCGCTTCACCCGTGAACGGGTTCGCCAACGCTTTCGCCGTGCGCGGCTTGAGGCCCCGGAGTTCATGGGCGTCGACACGGGCGGGAGCCGCAAAGTCGGCCCCTTCCTCGTCGAATGGATCGCGGTGAGCCACTCCATCCCCGACGCAGCCGCGGTGCTGATCCACACGAGCGAAGGAGCGCTGCTGCACAGTGGTGATTTTCGTGTCGACCTCGACCCGCGTCTTGGGTTTCCCACCGACCTGACAGCACTCGAACGTGCCGGCGATGAAGGTGTGGCGCTGCTCATGGCTGACTCCACCGGGGCCCCCGTCGACGGAGACAACCCCGGAGAAAAGAGCGTCACACAACCATTGGAGGACGCGTTCTGTCGCACCCGCGGCCGTTTCATCGTCGCTACCTTCTCCCCCCAAATACAACGGGTGCAGCTGCTCCTCGACCTCGCTGCTGCTCATGGCCGAAGGGTCTTCCCTCTCGGCCGCGGCATGCGCGATGCCCTCACCCTCGCGCGCAAGCAAAACCTGCTCCAGGACCACGGCGTGCTTCGCCCTGAGGGCGAGTTGCATGCTGTGCCCCCGTCCCGGGCCTGCGTCATCGCCACGGGCTCGCAGGGAGAGCGAGGGGCGGCATTGTGGAAGCTCGCCTACGATGAGCACCCCCGCCTTGGCCTTGTGCCGGGCGATACGGTGGTGCTCTCGGCGCGCACCATCCCTGGCAATGAACTCGACGTCACAGCGGTGGTGGAACGACTCGAGGCGCGGGGGATACAGGTACTTGATGGCCAGGAGGGGCGGCACGTGTCAGGGCACGGGTTCGCGGGTGATCTCGAGACGCTGCTGCGTCGGGCCCGCCCGCAGCATTTCCTCCCCGTGCACGGGGAAGAGCGTCACCTCGCAGCTCATCGCGAGATCGCTCGTCGCTGCGGCCTCGCGGAGGACGCCATCGTTCATGCACGCAATGGGCATCGCCTCGTCGTCGCGAAAGGGCGCGTCCACGTAGAGGCATGGCGAGACCGCACTGCCCAGTCCGACATCGATGTGGGTGTTGCTTCGTCACGAGCGACATGAGTGCTGCGCCGCCGCCATCAGTCACCCAAAACGCAGCGACGTAGATCTGTAGAAGCCCCCTCGCCCCCCGTCGGGTATGGTGCCGCAATGATGCGTTGCCGTCGGACTTTCCGTGCCCTCCCGCTGCTCGTCGTCGCCGCGTGCGCTCCCTTGCCTGAGGACGAAGGGGAAGACAGTCAGCCCTCCACCTTGGACAACGTGGAGTACCCGGCGCCGCGCACCGACCTCGTTACTCGGGTGGGTCGGGACGACGCCATCGACATCGCGACCTGGAACATCGAAAATTTTCCGAATAATCCTACGACGCCTTCGGTCGTCGCTGACCTCATCGCGTCCCTCGACCTCGACGTCGTCGCCGTACAAGAGATCCGCGATACCGCAGCTTTCGAAGAGCTCGTGGCGCGGCTCCCTGGCTTTCGGAGCGTGCTCAGCGCCCATACCTACAGCGACGGCAGTTACCAGAAGGTGGGCTATTTGTACCGCAGTGACGTCGTGACCCTTAGCGACGCGGTAAGCCTCTTTCAGGGCTCGGGCTACGAGTTCCCTCGCCCGCCATTGCAGGTCTCGCTGCAAGTGATCGGGACCGATGTCGCTTTCACGTTGATCACGCTCCACTTGAAAGCGGGATTCACCGCCGACGACATCGAGCGACGCCGCGGCGCAGCGGCGCTCCTCGCGGGGCATGTACGGGGCATGATCGACG
>JBMTAX010000587.1:0-2713 GCA_049429145.1 Myxococcota bacterium | reverse complement strand
CGGCGGCATCATCGTCGACATGCTCTGCCACTGGCGCTACGTCATCGACAATCTTTCGCTCTTGTAAAAAATCGCGAGGAACGCCCTCAGGAACGCCCCGAACCTGGGCAGACAGGCGAATCTCAGCATGGTCAAGAAGCGGCGCGGCTGCACATGGTCGCCCGACTCCCCGCGCAAGCTCCTCACCACGCCACCAGACCAGTTCCTGGCGTGCCTTTGCGATAGACCTGAAAAATACTCGCAGTGCGATTACCGTTGCGCACGCTTCTCGAACTTGCGCTCGACGGTGCGACAGCCCGCGGGCCAGACGTTGTCGTCGGCGTGACGTGCGGCGTCGAGCACCTCTGCTACCGGCGGCGCCGTCGTGCACACCACTGCCACGAGGCGCTCTTGTCCCACCACAGCGTCGAGCGTGGCGACACCAGCCAGCGCACCCTCTTTGCCCACGAGGGAAAACTCCCCGGACGAGGGTGAATACACGCTCGCCGCGCCGGCGCCGTCCACGCCGACGACGAGCGCGAGGCCATCCCCTGCCCCCGACACGGCGAAGCGGAGGCGGTCGCCGGCATACAAGGAATCGCCCACGACGAGCTCACGCGCCCCCTGGTCACTCTCGACGAAGACGCTGAGCGCGATGTCACCTTTGGTGCGGAACGTGACGTCGTCGCGTGACGGCTCTTCCGTGCGAATCAGCAGGAGCAGCGACGCGGCCATCGCGACCGCCACGGTACCGCCGGCCCACATCGACGGGCGCCGGAACGGCAGCACCTTGGCCTGCTCGACGCGCGGAGCAGGAGCAGCCGGCGACGATGCCAACGACGCCAGCGACGGCAAGGAGCGTGCGCGCCATGCGTCCCGGGCGTTCGTCAGCTCGGTATGGCGAGTGCGACAGGTGACGCAGCTGTCGAGGTGCTGTTGTGCGTCGCTGGCGTCACCCGCACTGAGCTCCTCGTGGGTGAGGGCATCGAGTTTCGCGTCGGAGAGGCATCTTTCTCCCCGCTGACGAGGCAATCCGTGCTCGGTCATGACGCCCTCCGCAAGCGCTCAAGTTCCTCGTGGAAGCGCGCCAGCAGGTTGCCCACCTGCCGGCGGGAACAACCGACGATCTCCGAGATCTCTTGATGGCTCATCTCGTCGACGTAGTAGTAGACAGCGACCTCGGCCAGCTGCGCCTCGACGCGCCCGATGACCTCGCGAACGATGGCGCGGGTCTCCCCGGCGGCGGCCGTGGCTTCCTCGAGGCTGGGCCTGAGCTGCTCCTCATGAAGACGATCGCGATTGCGACGATTGCGCAGACGATTCCAGCAAGCGTGGGTCGTTGCGCTGTACAGAAAGGTCGAGAGCTTGCTCGTGCCCTTGAACTGGCCGGGGTTGCGCAACAGTGACACGAAGAGCTCTTGCACGACGTCCATCGCCTCCTCCTCTCCCACCAAGGTTCGGGCGCGGCGATAGACGATGTCGCCGTATTCCCGATAGGCGCGTTCGACGTCGATGCTCATTGGGGCAGCAGCTACCACGGAGACGAGGCCACGCGCATCTGGGTTTCATGCACCTCACAGATAGGGACCCTGAAGCGCCCTCTCGCGGTACAGAAAAAGAGCCTGATCCTGTGGGGAGGCGCCCTTGGGCACCACCACCTGAGAGCTGCCCCAGCCATCTCACCGGCTGAGGCAGCTCCCAAGAGTCACAGGTGTGAGTCCGCATGGGTTCACGCGCCCGCCGCACAGGCCTCCACTCGCTCCTGATGCGCGTCAGAGCACCCAGCGTCCGCCCCTTCTCGCTCCTCGCATTCCTCCAGCTCTGCACGCAGGCGGAAGTGGCAGTTCTCGGCGCTGTTCACCTCGATCTCCACCACGCTGTCGAAGGGGACAATCGAAGGCTCGCCGTTCTCGTCTTCTTGGACCAGGTGATAGCCAGCGCGGAGGTTCCGGAGCACGTCGGGGATGTCTTCCCCATCGAGCGCGAGGTCCTCCGAAGCGAAGATGATCATCTGCTCTGACTGTGCGTAGAACTCCCCATTGAGGGTCAAGGTCACAGAGGCGGAGGCGGCTGTGGTCCCGCCCAGCGGCACGAGGGCCTCATCAGGCGGAGTCTCCGGCAGTGCCAAACGGAACTCACCAGTGAGTTGGTCGACGGGCGTGCGGTCTGCAGCGAAGACATCGCCTGCTTCATTTTTCCAGAGGGCGATGACCTCGAGCTCGCCTTCTGCGGACAGCGCTCCTGTCACCGCTCCCTGCACAGCGACGTCACCGGTCTCCGCAGCAGAGCCTTCGTCGAGGTGGCTGCCAGGCGCGCCTTCCGCAGTGCCGCAGGCGACGAGCAACAGGTTGGTCGACAGGGTGAGAGACGAGATCATTTTCCAACAGGCCTTCATCGTGGTGTTCATGGCTTTCTCCCTTCGCCTCGCACGCGGTGCGAGTGGCTGACGTTTGAAAGTCAGGAACGTGAGCCCTCGTTTTTGGGCACCGCCGCACGTGACGCCGCGCACACCGGCACGGAAAAAGCCACGGCAAAGAGGTTCGTTGGCGTGCGCGCCCGTATGCCCAACGCCCGCTCCCTTTCGAGCCCTCCTGAAGGCGCCGTTGCCGGCATCGTCATCTCCCTCGCCGGGGCGCATGCCATGGAACATGGCGTTGTGTCAGACGGACGCAAACGGGTGAGCATTCCGTCTGGGAAGGCTGAGCCGAGCTTTGGTGGTATGCCAAAGGCGAAG
>JBMTAX010000586.1:0-2715 GCA_049429145.1 Myxococcota bacterium | reverse complement strand
CACCGCTCCCCCGAAGGCCTTGCGTTCTCGTCCGTACCGCACCCCTTCCTCGAGGGCTGCACCGGCAATCCCAAGCGCCTGGGCCGCGATACCTATGCGCCCACCGTCGAGGCACCCGAGCGCGATGCCGTACCCGCCGTCAACGTGCCCGATGACATTCGCCGCAGGTACGCGGCACTCCTCGAAAATCAGCGGAACCGTATTCGAGCCTCGGAGCCCCATCTTCTTCTCTTCCTCCCCCACGATGAGGCCCGGAGTACCGCGCTCGAGGAGGAAGCAGGTGATGCCACGGGAGCCCTTCTCGGGGCTCGTGCGGGCAAACACGAGGTGGAGGCCGGCATATCCGCCGTTGGTGATCCACTGCTTGGTGCCGTTCAGCACGTAGCTATCGCCATCGCGAACCGCCGTCGTCGTCATACCGCTCGCATCCGAACCCGACTGCGGCTCGCTGAGGGCGAAGGTACCGGCACCGAGGCGCCCCTCGAGGTAGGGGCTGAGCCAACGCCGTTTCTGCTCAGCCGTTCCATGCTCGGCGAGGATATCGGCGGCGAGGTTGCACACGGCCATCGTGACGCCGGTCGACGCACAGGCTCTCGACACCGCCTCGATGGCCAGCACGTAGCTGATGAGGTCAGCGCCTGCGCCGCCGTCCTCGACGGGGACTTTGATACCAAGTAGCCCGAGTTCGCCCAAGGCAGGGAGAAGTTCCTCGGGGAAGTGCCCGTCGACGTCACGCTGCGCGGCGCCGGGCAACACCCGTTCCCGGGCGAAGGCCTCCGCGGTGCGACGAATGAGTTCTTGTTCCTCGGTCAGGACCTGGGAGGTCTGCAGCCTCATATGTTCTCCGGTCGCGTGACGACGTCACGCGAGAGACAATTGCCCCAATCGTCGCGCCCACAACGACAAGCGCTCTACATCACGCCAGGTCTTTGAGGACCTGGCTCGCGATGACGAGACGCTGAATCTCGCTTGTACCTTCGTAAATCTCGGTAATGCGCGCGTCGCGGTAGTGCCGCTCGACGGGGTACTCCGTCACGTAGCCGTTACCCCCGAAGACCTGAATCGCCTGATGGGCGACGAAGGTCGCCGTCTCGCTGGCAGCGAGCTTGGCCATCGCGGCTTCCTTGGTGTAGCGGGCCTTCTGGTCTTTCAAGCTGGCGGCGCGCCACGTCAGCAGCCGTGCCCCCTCGATGCGCAGCGCCATGTCGGCGAGCTTGAACTGAATGGCCTGAAGATTCGCGATGGGTGCTCCGAAGGCCTGCCGCTCTTTGGCATAGGCCACAGCGGCGTCAAACGCAGCCTGCGCGATGCCGAGGGCTTGGGCCGCAATCCCGATGCGCCCTCCGTCCAGAGTGCTCATAGCAATCTTGAAGCCCTCGCCAGGTTGGCCGAGGAGGTTCGCCTTCGGCACGCGGCAGCCCTCGAAGATGAGGTTGCAGGTCGACGACGCGCGAATGCCCAGCTTGTCTTCCTTCTTCCCCAGGGAGAGACCTTTCGTCGGCATAGGCACGAGGAAGGCGCTGATGCCGCGGTGCTTCAGGGCCCGGTCAGTGGTGGCGAACACGATGGCGGCATCGGCTTCATACCCGTTGGTAATCCACGCCTTCGTGCCATTCAGGACCCACTCGTCGCCGTCGAGCTCCGCGGTGGTGCGCGCCGCGCCCGCGTCAGAGCCATTGCCTGGCTCACTGAGGGCAAAGCAACCGAGCTTCTCCCCACTCGCAAAGGGCGCGAGCCACTCGCGATGCTGGGCTTCGTTTCCGAAGCGCATCACCGGGTCACAGTAAAGCGAGTTATTGACGCTCATGACGACGCCAGTGGAGGCACAGCCTCGAGACACCTCTTCCATGGCGATGGCGTAGGCGAGGTTATCGAGGCCCGCGCCCCCGTGCTCCTCGGGGACCGCGATGCCCATGAGCCCGAGTTCGACGAGCTTGGCGACCTGTTGTTTCGGGTAGCGGTGTTCACGGTCATGCTCCGCAGCGACAGGTGCGAGCTCTTTGTCTGCGAAATCACGACACGTCTTTCGCAGCATCTCGTGGGTCTCTTCGAGCGTGAACATCACTCCTCCTCGTTACTCTCTCGCGCGCCGCTTCGAGCGTCGCCACAACGTGCTACTATCTCAGTGACCTTCGAAGTTCGGCTTCCGCTTCTCGAGGAAGGCAGCGATGCCCTCGTCGTGATCACGGGTGCCGAACACCAACCCGAAGCTGTGCTGCTCCGACAAGTTGGCGGTGCTGTGGTTCGCGTCCTGGTTCTCCAGCAGAAGCCGCTTCGCGAGGGTGATCGCGTAGGGCGCATTCTTAGCGACGTTCTCGGCCACCTTCATCGCTGCCTCGACCGCCTCGCCGACAGGCACTACGGCGTTGACGAGCCCCACCCGCAACGCCTCGTCTGCCTTAAGACGCCGCCCGGTGAAGATCATCTCGCGAGCGAGACCTAGTCCTACGCGCCTCACGAGCCGTGTGGTCCCGCCGAAACCGGGAATGAGCCCTAGCCCCGCCTCGGGCAGACCGAGCTGCGCGTTCTCGCTGGCATAGAGGAAGTCACAGGCCATGGCGAGCTCGAGGCCACCGCCGAGGGCATAGCCGTTCACCGCCGCGATCACCGGCATGCGCGCATTCTCAATGCGGTCCATGACCCGATGGCCAACGCGGCTGAACTCTTCTGCTTCGGCCGGGGAGAGCGACTTCATCTCGCTGACGTCGGCGCCCG
>JBMTAX010000585.1:0-2717 GCA_049429145.1 Myxococcota bacterium | reverse complement strand
TTGCCAGCGAGGCACCGCGCGCTGCGCGCGGGCCACGAAGAGCTGCGCAGCCTCGGCACGGAGCACATCGGTCGCTCCGCCGCTGGTCCGTGGCGGAAGTCGCAAGGGTCGCAAGGGCAGATGGACGATTCGGTCTTGCGGCACGAGCACTTCTCTCGCCGTCACCAGCACCCGCAGTCGCGCCTCTTGTGAAGTCCACCGATCCGCCCACTGCAAGACCTCCGCAACGACCAGTGGGTCCACGTGATCGAGCACCAACGACAAGGGGCAGAGCTTGCTCAGCAATTCACCTATGATGGCGACGCTGTCGTCATCCGAACTTCGCGCCAGTTGGAGGTCGAGCGTGCTCGTGATGCGGTGCAGTGCCTCCTCCGTGCGAAGTGCATCCTCCATTTTGCACCACAGCACGCGTCCCCCATGCGCATCGGTGGCGTACCCTAGGTGGTGCTGCACGAGCCTCGTCTTGCCGATGCCCTCTGCGCCCGTGACGACGACAGTCGGCGGGTGCGTCGGTCCGATGCCCTGCAGGAATGCCAGCGCATCCTCACGCCCGACAAAAGGGGTCTCGGCAGACAGCATGGGGGGGGAGGAGGACACTGCCATAGGGGCCACACGGGGAACTCAGCGCCGCCTACGATGCCAGGAACCGACCCTGGCCGTCATCCCCTCTCTGCTGTGCCACCTCGCGACTGAGCCATCTACGGCAGTCCTGACCGAACTTCTCCATGCCCCTGCAGGTGACTGACGAGGGGATGCTACCCTCAGCCCATGATCCGCGTGCGTGAAGGCGAACGGGAGACCCTCCTCTCCCTCGAGCAGTTCGAGTCGCTTGCGCGCAGCGGTGAGCTGTCACCCCTTGCGCTCGTGGCCAGCGAGACCCTCACCGGTGGTCGCTTCCTGCCAGCGAGGGAGATTCCTCTGTTTGCAGGGCTCTACGACCCTCGACGACTGCATTTCCGGCGACACTTCTCCCCTGGGCGTCTCCCGGTACTCGTGAGTTGCTTTGGTGCCCTTTGCGTCCTGCTCTACTTCCTTGCGAGGTGGCAGGGCGGGGGCATCATCAGCCGCGAGGTGCTCATCGCCTTCGGGGCGAGTACGCGAGCTCGGATCATCGATGACGGCCAAGCGTGGCGACTGCTCACGGCGAACGTGCTGCACAAGGGTTCGGTTCATCTGGCCTTGAACCTCTTCGCCCTGTTGAACGTCGGCGCGCTGCTCGAGGGGGTGTATCGCCGGGTCGATCTCCTGCTTTTGGTCGTGGTGTCTGCATTGTCGACGATGACCGTCAGCTCTGTCTGGTCTCCAGCAGTCACCGTTGGGGCAAGCGGGGTGGTCTTCGCGTTCCTCGGCTGTGGGGTGATGTTCGGTGCTCGCTATCGGGAGGTCTTGCCTCCCCGCTATCGCTGGTACTTCGGTACCCTCCTCGTCGTCTTCGTCGGCGGAATGTTCTATCTCGGCCTACAGAGTCCGAATACCGACAACGCCGGTCACGTCGGGGGCTTCATCGCGGGCCTCGTCGCCGGTGCGCGCTTCACCCCGAGACTCTTGCGCCTTCGGGAGTCGCCGCGAGAGCCCCGTCGCGCGCTGGTGAAGCCCCTCGTGCTGAGCACGGTGGTCATCGCTGCGACCCTCGCGGCAGGGCCAGGCCTGCGGCACATTGGTGCCCTTGCAACCCACCCGCTGCCCGAGTGGGGGCTGCTCATCGAGCGACCCGCGCACTGGGTCTTGGTGGACAGTCCCTTCGGACCTGTTACCTACGGGAACGGCGTCGATGCGACGATCTCCGTCGGCTGCAGCGACGGGAAGGTGGGGGAACCACCTCTCGAGGTCGCCCGTCGCTTCGTGCGCCACGATCTGCACGACCTCGCCGGGGCGGGGCTGCTTGCGACCCTCCACACGAGCGCGCCCGTACACGCCTTCCTCGGCGAGGGGAATGCTGTGCCTCAGGCAGCACGCATCGACTTCTCCTACGTGGCAACCGATGGACCATATGCCGCCAGCGCCATCGTGTTCTCGCGGGGAGACCTCTCCAGTGCGCTGGTGTCAGCGACGCGCCCAGAGGCTACCCCGTCGACCCACCGCATCCTCGCGGGTCTCCGGCAGCAGTTGCGTTTCGTGGAGACGCGCCAGGAAAAGCTCGCTCGTCGAGAGGTCTCCGGGCGGCCGACCTCGCTGCGGGCGTGGCTGGGGCTCGCCTTGGCCCACCAAAGAGGAGGGGATCATAAAGCGGCACGTTTGGCCTTTGCGAAGGCGTTGGCACTTTCTCGTCCCGAGCCTGCGGCGGAGCATCAGGTCCGTCTCGCCTCGGCTCGCTTTGAACTCGAGCATGCGCAAGAGCCAGCTCGTGCGGTGGCGGAGCTCGACGAGGCGGCCAATCTCGAGGCGCTCGACCCTGGCGCGCAGGGCTTGCTCGTCGAGGCACTTCTGCGCAGCGGCCGCATCGAGCGCGCCCTCGTCGAGTTTGACCGCTATCGCGCCACGCTGCGCACAGAGGGTCATTGGCAGGAGCTCCGCTCGTTGCTGCAGCAGAACGCCGAGGGCACCCCGGAGGCAGAGGTAGCCCCATGAACAGCCATCGGGTCATTCTCGCCGTGGGTGCCATGACTCTCCTCGTCGCTGCAGCTCTCTGGGTCCTGGCCCTCGGGAGCGCCCTGCGTCGCGAGGGTCCAGCCTTGTTTCTGCTCGGGGCCCCTGAAGCAGCGGAGGGCGACATCTGG
>JBMTAX010000584.1:0-2722 GCA_049429145.1 Myxococcota bacterium | reverse complement strand
CGATGAGATCGTAGGCTTGATCAGAGATGTAGAGGGAGCCGCCTTGCTGCACGTAGCGGCGGAGGTTCGTTGCGATGACGCTGTCAGGGGTGTTGCCAACGAATTCGTCCTCGCGGACGCCACAGTTGACGAACACCGCGTCGTATTCATTGAGCGCCGCGTAGTCGCCGAAGACCTCCGCACCCCAGCGCTGTGAAAGATCTGCCGGGACACCGTCGGTGATGGTGACATTCTCGAGTTCCATGCGCTGCAGCACCTGTTGAATCTTGTCGTAGGTGCCGTCGACGACGAGGTATTTGACACCGCTGTCGGGTACCAGGAAACTGCAATTCGACGCAGCATCGAGGGTGGTACCGTCGGGAGCGTTCTCGACCGAGAAAATCTCGACGTCGTTCCACACCTTCACAAAGCCAGCGCGCTCCGCCTTCACTTGCACGACGCTGGGTGCCGGAATGCCAGCGAGCTTGAAGGTGCCATCGGGCGCCGTTTGGTCCTCGAAGACGTAGCCGTCGACGGGGCTCGTCAGGAATACTCGGACGCCGCCCAGGCCTTCCTCACCCTCAGCGCAGACGCGGCCGCGGACGAAGCCCGTAGCGCTCGGGTCGGGTGGCGTGCATTCACGCTGTTGCTCCTCGAGCAAGGTCTGCTCACCGTCTTTCACCTCTACCTGCCACGAGCGAGAGTACCCGGCCGCCGTGGCGTACACGACGTGCACGCCGACAGGAACGTCGCGCAGAATGAACTCGCCTTCGTCATCGGTGGTCGCGCTCAGCTCTTCGCCCGAGGGGAGCAGCACCCGCACCAGGGCATCGGTGACGAACTCTCCGACGTGCCGGTTGCAGATCTGCCCGATGATCTCCCCCTTGCCAGGGGGAATGGCGAGCTCCCGACAGCCTTCATCGACCACGACGGTGGTCTCGCTCGCTTCTACGACAACTTCGAACTGGGTCTCGAACTCGTCGTTCCTGACGAAGAGGGTGTGACTGCCGGTTGGCACGCCTGCCATCATGAAAGTGCCATCGCTCTGCGCGGGGAGCTCACGGGTCACCTCGCCCTCGACGTCGCTCGTGTACGAGATGACAAGGAGCGCGCCCCCCGCGGGCGCCCCGGTCAGCGGGTTACACACCTTGCCGCTGATGGCGCCGGTGGCCTGGGCCAACGGCTCTTCACAATCGCATCCACCCACGGGCACCAAGGCGCACGTGAGCGCAAGCAATGCGCGCGATAGGGCAGGGCTCAGCAGGATGTTCCTCATGCGTAGGCTCCTCTCACAGCATCTCCGTATGGCCGGTGACGACGATGCTGTCTGTTTTTGCCACACCTCGAGCTGACGTGCGCAGTCCTCGACCGAGTGTATCGAGGAGAGCAGTCATCAGGTCGCTCCTCCGAGCAGCGGAGGAGACAAGCCCCTACATAGGGTTCGCCGAGGAACGTCGTTCGCCTCGGTCACGTGCCGAGGAGAGCGGGCAAGGAGAGCCCCAAGCGGTTGGCGTCTTGTCGGGCCTTTTCGAGTCTCTGGAGCGCTGTTCTCCCACGCGAGGGCATGTCAGCCAGCGCTTCCATGCCTGCCAGCACTCGACGCTGTACGGCTTCGGGGTCGACGGCATGGCCGAGGCGCTTCTCGCCGAGTCGCCTCGCGTCGTCGCAGAGAGCGAGCACCTTTGCGTGGTCTTCAGAGAGC
The DNA here is from genome assembly GCA_049429145.1 of Myxococcota bacterium. Taxonomy (GTDB): domain Bacteria; phylum Myxococcota; class UBA727; order UBA727; family CAYLZW01; genus JBMTAX01. Next base: position 1,041 of record JBMTAX010000584.1, on the reverse strand, counting down.
CACTTGCCCAGGGAAAGATCACGCTGCAGTCCGAGGGCGTTGATGGTCAGGATGAAGGCGAACTTTGCCACGAGGCCAGCGTCCCGGTCAGCGACGCTCTCCGCACGTCGACACGGGATCTGCAGGGTGTTGTGCAATTGCTCCATCAGGTCGGCGTGGCGACCGAAGACTTCGGTGGGCGCACCCACCTGCAACGCACGCCCGCTCTTCTTCGACGACCAGACCATGGCGGTGGTGGGCTGTGCGATGCCGAGAGCTACGAGGTCGACCGGAAAGAGCTCGTTCTGCACAAGGATGAGGTCATCCCGATACGCCGCTGGAAGGCGCTGCACCGCTCTTTCGAGATCAGCCTCGCCGGTGGCCATCAGCACTGGACAGCCCGCGGGTACGTCGTCGAGGCAGCGCTCTACATCGGAATCCCGACGCAGCGGCGTCACCCGACGGCCAATGCCGAGGGCTGCCTCGCCGAAGAGGGTGCCGAGCTGCCCGATGCCGACGACAATCAAATCTTGGGCCACAAAAGCCATGAGCCACCTCGACCGTGGTGCAGTGACCACCCCACGACGGGGATGCATTCCATCGGCCTGTGGGCCTTACCGTGACGTCGACGGATGGAGAAGCCTCAACCGAAGACCTCTTTCTTAAAGCGCGCTCGCTCAATGCCGAGGCCTTCCACGATCTCGTGGACAGTCTCCATGAAGCGGGGCTTCGCTTCTGTCCCCTGCTCTTTGGCTCGCTCGCGGTCCCATTTGCTGATGGCCGCCCCGCAAGCGTACACGTGCACCCGCGCCGGGTCTTTGAGCAAGCTCCTGATGAAGTCCGTCGTCGGGCGGCCTTGTCGGTAGTAGTGCCCCAGATGGTCGACATTTTCTCGCGTTACCAGGAAATGGCACTCGAATCGGTCGGCATGGGTCTGGGCGAGGGCCTCGAGCTGCTCTCGCAGAATAATGTCCCCCACTGTCTTGTTGACCGTCACCATGATGTGGCGAACGCCGTCGCTGGGCTTGGTGAGCGCGTCTTTTACCATGGCGTAGTTCGGCC
>JBMTAX010000583.1:0-2723 GCA_049429145.1 Myxococcota bacterium | reverse complement strand
GGCGGCACACTCTGCTGCAGCAGGCCGAGCTCTAGGGTGAACTCGCTCAGCTGCAGTTGCTCTCCCACCTCGATACGGGTGGGGCCCTGGATGCGCTTCCCGCGCAACTTGGTGCCATTCTGACTGCCTAGGTCCTCGACGAAAAACCCATGATGTTCTCGCCATAGGCGCAGGTGTCGACGAGAGATACTTTGGTGTGAGATCGCGATGTCGCAGCTCGTGGCGCGCCCGAGCACGATCTCTTCGCCCACCATTGCGAAGCGATGTGTCCCCTCCGGTCCCGTGAGAGTGAGCACCGGGGTATCGCCTGCAGCGATCTCGACTCCGTCGAGGGAGAGCCGGTACCGCCCTACCTCGATGACGTCGCCGTCGACCAGTGCCTGGGCCTCATCGACGCGCTTACCATTGACGAAAGTGCCATTGTGGCTCCCGAGATCTCGCACCCAGAGCGCGGCCCCACGCCGTTCGATCTGAGCGTGGCGCCGGGAGAGAGAGCGATGATCGAGGTGGATGTCCGTCGAAGGGTCACGTCCTACGGTGAGCACTGCGCCACGGATGGGCACGCGCATCAGCTCTTGTCCCGCGTATTCCACCACCACGGCTGCCAAATGCGCTCTCCTCTTCGAAAAGGACTCCCCCCGGATAACACGCCTCGCACCCTCCCGGCACGTGTGCCATGGAACAAGCATGAACCCCCGGGCCCACTTCTCCTCGGCCTTTCTGTACACCGTGAATGCTCGATCCTGCTCGACGAGAGGATGAACACATGACCATGACCCCCTCGACGCAGAGAGAGCGTGCTGAACGCCACGGGCGACAACTGCTGCTTCCCGAGCTTGGGCCCGAGGGGCAAGAGCGACTTGAGCGCGCACGGGTCGTCGTGATCGGCTGTGGCGGGCTTGGCGCCCCCGTGATCCAGTATCTCGCGGCCGCCGGAGTGGGCCACCTCACACTCTGCGACGACGATGTGGTGGAACGGTCGAACCTCAACCGGCAAGTGTTGCACACCGATGCAGATATCGGCTCCCCGAAAGTACGATCAGCGGCCCGCTTCGTTCAGGCTCTCGACCCCTACCTCCACGTCGACGCGCGGCAGAGCCGCGTCGGCGTGAATGATGTGCGATCGCTGCTGCGGACCCATGACCTCGCCGTCGACTGTACCGACGGGCTCCCCGTGAAGTTCCTCCTCAACGACGCGGCAGTGGCGGAAAACGTGCCGCTGGTGCACGGCGCGGCAAGCGCGTTCGCGGGTCAGGCTTTGTTCATTCCCGGGCGTGCAGGTCCATGCCTTCGCTGCTTGTTCGAGGACATGCCGCCTCCCGGGGCTGTCCCGGGCTGCCAGGTCACCGGGGTGCTAGGGGCGACGGTCGCCCTCGTCGGCAGTCTGATGGTTAACCTGGCACTTCACGCTCTTGCACGACGGCCTGGGCCAGAGCCGGGCAGGTTCCTCGTGGTCGATGCTCTTGGGACTTCTGTGCGTCCGGTTCGCATGACACAGCGCCAAGACTGCGGGGCATGCGGCGTATCACCGGTCTTCGATGCGACTGTCGCCGAGGACTACGCACCACGGAGAGAGCGTCCCTGATGGACCCTACGGTTACGCCTCACGCTGAGGTTCAGCCATGCATGTCGCGCTCCTCCTCGGTCGACGCAACGCCGGAACCCATGACGCCTCTCGCATTCACCAAGGTGGCTGCGCAGGCACTCCAGGCTGCGGTCTCGGCGGGGTGGCCCCGAGAGGCGTGCGGCCTCTGCTTGGGTCGTCGCGCCTCTCCGATGATCATCGCGCGCTGTGTGAACGTCCCGAACGTTCACCCCTCGCCGCGCAGGGGCTACCTCATGGACCTTGCGGCGTTGCTCGGGCAGCTGCGCGCCTCCCAGGCCGAGGGATGGGTGTTGCGGGCTTTCTTTCACAGCCATCCCGACGGTGCCCCCACCCCTTCGGCTACCGACATCGACCTAGCCGCCGTCGGAGGTACCTGCATCTGGCCCAATGTAGATCAGATCGTCATCTCGACACGGTGCCGACGCCTTCACCAGATCGCACGATACGAGGTAACTGGCACGACGTGGCGTGTGGCTCCGATGAGATGGCCCGACCTCACGAGAGCACCGGACGACTGACCCTCAGGACGCCGTGGCGAGAGCAGTAACGTGACCCGAAAAGTCGCTACAGCGAGTCTTTCCTCACCCTGCTAGAGTTCCTTCGCCGCATGGAACAGGTCGCCTGCGACCGTGATCCCAATTTCAATGTTTCCCATGCCGAGGAACACATTCGCTGGGGCGATGGTCGGCCCCCCGCAGCGATCACCATCGTCGACGATGCCCGCACCCGTGACGAGGACCTCTCCCGCATGCGCGGCGATGCGCATGAGCACTTCTTCGACGGGGTGACAGTATGGATTGTCCGTGCCCGCAGAGATAATGGCGATCGTGGGTGACCATGTGGACAGTGCAGCTTCGTTACTGCTCGTCTTGGAACCGTGGTGTCCCGTTCGAAGAACGTCCACTGGTCCCGTGATGGCAGCGAGGGGCGTCTCGAGGTCGGCAGTGCTTTCCCCGCCGCCCGTGAGGTCCCCCGTCACGAGCAGGCGCCTCCCCGCGAAGGTGACGAGGACGGCAATGCTGCGCTCATTGTCGTCGTTGGCTCCTGCGATAGGGCTGTTCCCTACGATGCCATCGGCAGCGACGATTTCGACCTCAATCTCGCCCAGAGGGAACCG
>JBMTAX010000582.1:0-2730 GCA_049429145.1 Myxococcota bacterium | reverse complement strand
GTAGGCATTTCGACGAATGCCGAGTTCATCTCACCGCCTATAGGAACTTTCAAACTCGAACCCGCTGCCGACCTGCTCATTCTGCTCGATGCACAGAACCTTGCTCTGCTACCTTCCCCCATCCTTCATTCCTGTTCCCCTGCGAGGGTTTTATGTTGGCAAGAGCGGCGTACACCTTACTGCTCCTGGTTTCCGTCGCGACGGTAGGTTGCGCCCAACTCAGCGGTGTCTTCGGTGCCGCCGGCGATATCGCTACCGACGTGCTTCTTCCCGTTTCCCAAGAGAACGCACTTGGGAAAAAACTCGTCAAAGAGGTGGAGAAAGACTTGGCTCTCCACCCTTCCTCCGCCGTGCAAAGCTACGTGAAGGAGGTCGGGGGTCGCATCACAAAAGCTGCGAAGGATATCCCTGCCGGCATTCGCTTCACCTTCAAGGTGGTCGACGATGACGACAGCGTCAATGCGTTCGCGATGCCAGGCGGGTACATTTATGTCTACAGCGGCCTTTTGCGGGCGGCCGAGGACGAGGCGGAACTCGCTGCGGTGCTCGGGCATGAAGTCGCCCACGTGACTCAGCGCCATGTCGCTCGACGTCTCATCGCAGCCCATGGCCTCGAAGCAGTAACCGCGGTGGCGCTTGGGGAGAATCCGGGCCTACTCGGTCAACTTGCCGCGTCAGTGGTGAACGGTGGGCTCTTGCTCACCTACGGCCGCGACCAAGAGCGGGAGGCCGACGCCGTGGGCGTGCCCTACGCTGCTCGTGCCGGGCGCGATCCGAACGGAATGATCAGCTTCTTCGAAAAATTGAAGAAGAACGAAGGTAGCCCCATGTTCGCCATTCTGCAGAGTCATCCTCTGCCATCCGAGCGAATCGAGAACTGCCGTCGCCTCATCAAGTCTCTTGGCAAGGTTCCCACGGAGCGCGCGGCGTCTGCGTACGCGTCCATGCAAAAGCACCTATAGACCTTCCGCCAGACAGTCTCGAGCACCGACTCTGCTCCGTTCGGTGATGTGTTTCGACATCGCGCTGCCACATCCTTGCGCATCCGGCAGAACGGCGCGACGCTGAACCTCATGCCTTCACTCGACCTGTTACTCGAGCTGAGACACCTCAAGAGAGTCCCTCGCGCCGGGTGGCTGCGCGTCGGAGCCACCCACGTGGAATCCGTCGCTGACCATAGCTGGGGTGTCGCGTGGCTCGTCTTGGTGCTGCTTCCCGAGGACCTCGACCGAGAGCGGGCGCTTGCCTATGCCGTGCTCCATGACGTCGCCGAGGTTCGTACCGGTGACATTACGCCTTACGATGGGGTGAGCGCTGACGAGAAGAAACGCCGCGAATCGTTGGCGATGGAAGGTCTGCTGGGCCAATCGGTCCCGGCGTTGCAGGACATGTGGCGCGAGTACGCGTTACAAGCCGACGAGGAGAGTCGGTTCGTGCGTCAACTCGATCGGCTCGAGCTCGCGCTCGAAGCACTCGCCCTCGCTGAAGAGGGGGAGCCGGGCATGGAGCAGTTTCTCATCAGCGCTGAGGAGTATGTAACTGACCCGAGACTGCGCACGTATCTCGTTGAGATCCGTCATCGTATGGAGTCAATCGGGAGGGGCAGGGCATGAGTCACTTCGATTGCCAAGCGTGCGGCGCTTGCTGTTGCAACACGGAAAGGAATCGCACTTTCGGCCATCGCGCTTACGTCGAAGTCTCCGACCGAGACTTTCTCACCCTCGAGGAGCGGGGGGGCGCCGAGCAGCTCACCGTCGTCGGCAGCGACGGTAAGCGACACATGCTTCTCGTCGGTGACGAGCAGCGCTGTGTCGCTCTGCGCGGTACCCTGCGCGATGACGTCACCTGTACCGTGTACCGTCACAGGCCCGAGGCGTGTCGCACCGTGGAGGCGGGCGACGAAGAGTGTTTGCGGGCCCGCCGATATTGGCAGCTACCGCTCACTGCGGCCGGGGAGAGGCACCGGCTCGGATCCTGACTCGCCCTCGACCGCGGCGTTGCTCCAGCGGAACCTCGCATGAACGGGATCACCCCGCTTCGCCTCTGTGCGGGTCACCGCGCCGAACTTCCGACGGCAGGTCATCCCGCAAGGTGAGTTTCCTTGGCGCCGCCCACAGGATTGGTGCGCGCCGCGGCGACCTCGAACCGGACGCGGCTGCGAGAGGCGCGTGGGGTGAGGCTCATCGCTGTTTTCGCTCATCCTCGCGGGGCTGCACTCACGCCCGTTCTCTTTGAAGTGCAGGGGAGGGCGGCTCGCCCGTGGGGTGGCCCGGGTGCAGCCAGCCCTACCTCGTGCGAGGTGGCTAGGTCCCGTTATCTACCCAGTATGCGCAGCCGCCCGAGGCCCTGGGGCAGAGCCCGTTTCGCGGCAGGCTATGTGCCGCGCGACCCTCGCCACCGAGGCCGATCCCCTGAGCTGCTCCCGACCCAGCCTTCTGCCGCTCGGAGTGACTTCAGTCACCGTGCAGCTCCAGTGGCGCGAGTGGCCTCATGGGGCCGGCCCACAAATGCATCCCACCTGATCTGGACAAGCACCCCACGGGCGCTCCCTCCGATACCCCCCTTGGATGTCGGAAGGAGACCTACATGCCCACCGCCCATCGGCCCCTGACTGCAGCACCGCTCACGCGTCCCCGCGGGACGCCGCCCGCCTCCTCTGAGGTGCGCCCGACGGCAGCGCCGGTGGCCGCGTCTTCGCCGGTGCCGCCGCAGGACGGGCTCCCCGCCGAG
>JBMTAX010000581.1:0-2736 GCA_049429145.1 Myxococcota bacterium | reverse complement strand
GAAGTGGACATGTCGTGCTTTGCCTGCGGCGGGGCCGGCGCGGGCAGTGGCGGTGCCACTTGCCGCGTATGTCGTGGGTCTGGTTGGATCGAGATCATGGGCGCGGGCATGGTGGACCCAGAGGTCTTCCGCGCCGCAGGTTTCGACCCAGAGGAGGTCTCTGGATTTGCCTTCGGTATCGGCGTGGAGCGAGTCGCAATGCTTCGCTATGGCGTCGACGACATCCGGCTTTTCTACGAGAACGATCAGCGCTTCCTTTATCAATTTTACTAAGAGATGAGCGCGGGGCTTGTGGTGTCTCGAGCGCAGGGATCGGTGCTACCCATGCCTGCCGCCTACACGCCCCCAACAGTCCTCGCGTCATTGTGCTGGCATCCCTCCATTTCGAACTCCTGACGTCGTGGTGATCGCATGCTTGTGAGCTTTCAATGGCTTCGTGAACTCGTCGACCTTCCTCCCGAGGTCACCGCTGCGCAGGTCGCCGAACGCCTGACTCTCGCTGGCTTAGAGGTGGATGGAATCGAGGATCAGGGGGCCGCGCTTCGGCACGTTGTCGTCGGTAAACTCACCTCCAAGATGCCCCATCCCGACGCCGACAAACTCACCCTCTGTGTGGTGGACGCCGGCGGCGAAGCTGTGCCCGTTGTCTGCGGCGCGAAGAACCACAACGTCGGTGACCTCGTTGTACTCGCGCGCGTCGGCGCTCGCCTACCTGGCGGTCTTGAGATCAAAGCGACCCGCATTCGTGGCGCGGTGAGTGAGGGCATGCTGTGTTCGGCACGGGAGCTGGGGCTCTCTGATGAAAACGACGGCATTCTGCTGCTCGACCCCAAGGCTTACCCCGCCGCGGTGCCGGGGGCTTCGGCAGCGACGGCCCTCGGTCGTGACGACGCGATTCTCGATGTCGCTGTGACCCCGAACCGGCCAGACGCCTTGAGCCACGTCGGTATCGCTCGCGAGATTGTGGCTCTCCTCGGTGCTCGTTCGAAAGTGCAGCGCCCGGTCTGTGCGGAGCGGGGCGGGCCCATTGATGACGTCGCTCAGGTCGAAATCAAGGATAGCGACGGGGGGACCCGGTATGCCTGTCGTGTGATCGAGGACGTGAAGGTCGGGCCGAGTCCTGCATGGCTCGTGCAGCGCCTCGCCGCCTGCGGCGTTCGTTCGGTCAACAACATCGTCGACGTGACCAACCTCGTGATGATGGAGCGCGGACTGCCGCTGCATGCCTTCGACCTCGACTGTATCGGCAGGTCCCGCGACCGAGCGCAGGTGATCGTGCGTCGAGCGGAGCGCGGTGAGCGCATAGAGACCCTCGATGGGAAGGAACGCGAACTCGAGGGCGATGATCTGGTCATTGCAGACCCGCAAGGCCCCATCGCCATTGCGGGCGTGATGGGAGGCGCTGCCACCGAGGTGCGCGAGACCACTACCCGCGTTCTACTTGAGGCTGCACATTTCTCGGCCGCGCGGGTGAGGAAGACTGCTCGACGTCTAGGCATCCACTCTGAGGCAAGCCATCGTTTCGAGCGGGGCTGCGATCCCAATGGGGTGCGGCTATCGCTCGACCGGGCGGCGTCGTTGATGGCCGAGCTGAGCGCTGGGGTCGTGTGCCGTGGCGTCGTCGACGTCTACCCGCGCAAGCAAGAGGAAGTGGTGGTGCCTCTGCGTCCGAAGAGGGCCGCAGAGTTTCTTGGATTGTCCCCGAAGGTGGTCAACGAAGCGACGTGCTCCAAGATTCTCCTCTCCCTCGGTCTTGAGGTCGCAGGCCGTGAGGGCGACGCGGTGCGCTTTCGGGTCCCGACTTTCCGCCCCGATCTCACCCGCGAGGTGGACTTGATGGAGGAGGTAGTGCGGGTGCTCGGGTACGACCAAATCCCTGCCACCTTGCCCGCACGGACGGGAGCGTCACGCGGGCTCTACGACGACCGACGGGTTGAGGTTGAGCAAGAAGCGCGCACGGCGCTCGAGGCCGCTGGCTATACCGAGGCCGTGAACCTCGCTTTCACTTCTCCAGCGCACCAGTTGGGGTTTCCGGGCGACGGGGGGACGCTCGGAATTGCCATCCAAAATCCACTCGGCGAGGAGATGAGCCTGTTGCGGCGCTCCTTGCTGCCTGGACTGTTGGCCAATGTCGCTTTGAACCAGCGTCGGGGCCACACCAGTGTCCGTCTCTACGAGGCTGCAGGAGTGTTCGCGGGGCGAAATCCACTGGGCGAGGTTCCCGGGAAGGATGTTGCTGCAACCGCCGGCGGCGATGCGTGGGCCGACGAGCGCCCCATGTTGGCGGCCATCGCCGTGGGGGAGGTCGGTGTGCGCGCCTTCGACAGGCGTCCTACCCACGTTGACTTCTACGACATCAAGGGTGTCCTCGAGAGCATCCTCGAGCGCGTGGGTCTCGACGTGAAGATCGAGTCGAAGCGGGTCGACTTTTCCCCTGCCGACGACGAGGTACCGTACCTCCACCCGCGGGCGCGCGCCGCGTTGCGCGTCGACGGGGAACTCATCGGGTTCCTCGGAGAGCTGCACCCCGATGTTTTGGCCCGTTACGACATTCGCGGGCCGGTGCTGGCGTTCGAACTTCAGACCAAACTCCTGGCAAAACAGGCGAGCCGTCGCTTCAGTACCTCAGCCCCTCCGCGCTTCCCCGCGGTGCGCCGAGACTTTGCCTTGCTGCTCGACGAGAAAGTCCCGGTGGGTGAACTCTGTCGTGCGCTTGCCGCGGCGCCTCTCGTGGAG
>JBMTAX010000580.1:0-2737 GCA_049429145.1 Myxococcota bacterium | reverse complement strand
GCTCGCTGGGCGTGTGAATATGGGCCTTGATGTAGGGTTCTTCGATGACGTCGAGGATCGTCCGATCGGGCATCTTCGAGGGGTTGTCGATGTCGAACTCGCTGCCGTCCTTGAGACGGCACTTGTAGACCACGGTCGGGGCAGTGGTGATGAGGTCGAGGTCGAATTCCCGTTCGAGTCGCTCCTGGACGACGTCCATGTGCAAGAGCCCAAGAAAGCCACAGCGGAAGCCAAAGCCAAGCGCCTGGCTGGTCTCGGGCTCGAAGGAGAGCGCGGCATCGTTGAGGGCTAGCTTGCCGAGGGCGTCCTTGAGGTCTTGGTAATCCTTCGTGTCGGTGGGGAAGATGCCCGCAAAGACGACGGGCTGCACCTCTTTGAAACCGGCAAGTGGCTCGGTGGCTGGGTTCGTCGCCGACGTCACCGTGTCGCCGACCTTGGCGTCTTCAATGGCCTTGATGTTGGCGATGATGAAGCCGACATCGCCCGCCTGGAGCACGTCGAGCTTGGTGGGGTGCGGCGCATAGGCACCCACCTCCTGCACCTCGAACTCTTTGCCGTTGTGCATCAGACGAACCCGGTCGCCGGCGCGCACCATCCCCTCGCGCACCCGTACGAGCACGATGACGCCGCGATAGGCATCGAACCACGAGTCGAAGATCGAGGCCCGCAGCGGGGCGTTCGTATCCGCAGCGGGGGGCGGGATGCGCGCCACGATGGCCTCGAGCACCTTGTCGACCCCTATGCCTGACTTCGCGGAGCACATCACGGCGCCCACGGTATCGAGGCCGATGACTTCCTCGATCTCCTGCTTGACCCGCTCAGGCTCGGCCGAGGGCAGGTCGATCTTGTTCAAGACCGGCACGATCTCGAGATTGTTATCGAGAGCGAGGTAGACGTTGGCGAGGGTCTGGGCTTCGACGCCTTGCGCAGCGTCGACCACCAGCAGGGCGCCTTCACAGGCCGCCAACGAACGGCTCACTTCGTAGTTGAAGTCAACGTGCCCTGGGGTGTCGATGAGGTTCAGCAAGTACTGCTTGCCGTCTGGAGCCCGGTAGTTGAGCCGTACCGCCTGGGCCTTGATGGTGATCCCGCGCTCGCGCTCGAGCTCCATCTTGTCGAGGAACTGGTCTTGCCGCTCGCGCTCGGAGAGAGCCCCGGTCAGCTCGAGGATGCGGTCCGCGAGGGTGCTCTTCCCGTGGTCGATGTGGGCGATGATGGAGAAGTTGCGAACGTTTCGAGTCACGTCATGTCTCGTGGAGGATTGCGGGGAGGTTTTCAACCTCCCCCAAGGGGAAAGTCATCAGGCAGAGAAAACCCGCCCTTGACGCCCCCTTGTCCGGTGCCTGAAGCTCAGTGGACGTACTCGGCAAGGAGCCCCCGTGAAGCGAGCCAGACTGGGCCTCGTTGTCAGCCTCACAACCCTCGTGAGCGGCTGCAACCTCTTCGCTGCCGCCCCGAAAGACGGGCCAGGCGCTACTAGCGTTCGGGGCGAGGGAGCCGCACGCATTGCCGCCGACGACTTCGACTACGACAGCTACGAGCAGCGTGCTCTCGACCTCAACCGCGATGGGCTCCCCGACGCGTATCAGTATGTGCAGCCGGTAGATGGCAACCCGGTGGTGTTCCGCAAAGAGGTCGACGTCAACTTCGACGGCCGCATCGACCTCATCCGCACTTTTGGCCAAGACGAAGAGTTGCTCGTAGAGCGACTCGATCATGACTTCGACGGCCGCATCGACGTCGTCAACTACTTCGAACAGGGCGCCATCGTCCGCAAAGAATACGACACGAACTACGACGCCGCAGTCGACATGTGGCGCTATTACGACCAGGGAATGGTCTCTCGCAAAGAGGCCGACCTGAACTACGATGGTCGCGTCGATTATTGGGAATATTTCGAGCAGGGGCAGCTCGACCGCATCGGCATCGATCGCGACGCCGACGGCGAGGTCGATGACTGGGAGACCTCGTCGGCGGGCTGAACCACCCGCCCCTCGCCCTGCCCGCTAGGCTGGGTGCAAATGGCGTGGTGCGGTTGGCGTGGTGCGGTTGCCGAGGTTCAGTTGGCAGCGATCAACCGCCAGGACATGGCCCCGCCATCGAGATTGTGCACGTCGGTGAAGCCGCGCTGTCGCAGAATGCGCGTCGCGAGATGACCACGTCGACCCGTGTTGCTCAGCACTACGATGGGCATGTTCCTCGGCAGCTCCCCGGAGCGCTCTCGCAGCTCCTCCAGCGGGATGCGCGGCGTTCCCGCGGGCCACAAGGCCCGGTTGCGGTCGCTCTTGCTGACGTCGACAAGAAACAGGGGCTCGCCGCGAGCCAGCTTGACGGCTAAGGCCTCTGCGTCGACGAGGAACGCCTCGTCGGCCATCACTTGTTCCGCCACCGATCCCGCGGCGTTCAGAGGGTCGAGTGCAGGTCCGATGGCGGGCGTGTACGCGATGTCGAGCGTCGACAACTGGCCAGGTGACCACCCCTCCACCACCGCAGCGGCGAGAATGTCGATCCGCCGTGGCACTCCCTCGTGTCCCCAGACTTCGCCGCCGACGACGCGGTCGCGCTCCCTGTCGACGACGATTCGCACCGTGAGGTCGCGGTGTTCCCCAGGCTCGCCTAGCCATGTCTCCGACGACCAGGTGTGCACCGTATTGACGAGCACGCGCTCTGCCCCAAAGGCGCTGCGGGCCTCCCCGTCGGAAAGTCCAGTGCGGGCGAAGCGGAACGCCCCCACCTC
>JBMTAX010000579.1:0-2739 GCA_049429145.1 Myxococcota bacterium | reverse complement strand
GGGCGGCAGCCTGTACCGAGGGCGCCGAAGACGAGGTGCGCAGGATCCCTACCGCCGACGCAGGGACGGCCGCCGTACCTGGCCCGCTCGGTGAAGAGGACGTTTTCGCCGACGCCTTGACCTCGCACCAGCGGCATCACTACGTCGCGGACCTCGACGAGGTGAAACGGCGGGGGGTGCTGCGGGTGATCTCGCGCAATAGCTCCACCAGCTACTTCTTGCACCGCGGCGGTGAGGCGGGCTTCAATTACGAACTCGCGAAACTCCTGGCCGACGAACTCGGGGTGCGACTGCAAATGGTGGTACCGCGGGCGCCGCGGGACATGGTTCCGTGGCTGCTCGAAGGACGCGGCGACATCATCATCGGGAGCCTGCCCACCGACGGACCGCGCGCAAAGCGCGTGCGGCTGACGCGTCCCTATCTGCATTCGAGCCACGTCGTCGTCACACGCCGAGGTCGATGGTCGTCGCCACCCACCGTCACAGATATTGCGGGGCTCACGCTCCTCGCACACCCCTCCTCGAGCGCACTGCCCCGCCTCCGCCAACTCTCGAGAGAGACCGGCCTGTCCTTACAGGTGAGGGCAGCCCTTGAGAGCCTGCATGATGAGGATTTGCTGGACGAGGTAGCGGCTGGCGCCATCGACGCTGCTGTGGTGCAGAGGCGGGTCGCCACTGTGGAGCTCGCCCACAGAAGCGACCTCGAGGTGAGCTTCGAGCTGCCCACCGGGGTGGTGGAGTCGGCCTTTGCGGTACACCCAGAGAGCCCTGCCCTTTGGGCGGCCGCTGACGACTTTCTCCGTCGTCACTATCGCGGCACCGTCTTCAATATTTTGTATGCCCGGTACCACAAGAAGACACGTCGCGCCGGCGATGCCCGTGACGCGGAGCTGCGGGCAGATACCGGCGGTGCGCTCACCGAATGGGATACCCATTTCCAACAAAGCGCGACCACCCACAGCCTCGACTGGCGTCTCCTCGTGGCGCAGGCGTTTCAAGAGAGCCGCCTCGATCCCAAAGCGCAGTCCCCCTACGGCGCCCAGGGGCTCCTGCAGATCATTCCCAGCACTGCCGCCGAGCTCGGGGTCAAGGACCCGTTCGTGGCGGAACAGTCCATTGAGGGGGGCGCGCGTTATTTGCGCAAGCTTATCGACCGCTATGTGGCCCCTGACATCGACCTCAAGAACAGCATCCGATTCGCCCTCGCTGCGTACAATGCAGGGCCTGGACACGTCGACGATGCACGCGCCCTTGCGGTGCGGGAGGGAAAAGACCCGACGCGCTGGTTCGGGCACGTGGAGGAGGCGATGCGTCTGCTCTCGAAACCCCGCTACTATGAAGCTGCCCGCTACGGGTACTGCCGGGGCGAGGAGCCGGTGCGGTACGTCTCGCAGATCCAAACGCGCTACGACGCTTACGTCGCCATGACTGCCGCGGGGCGGCAGCGCCAAGACAATAAAAGATGACTCCTTCGTCGTCGTTGTACTTAGCCACGGCGAAGGAGGGCGCGGTGTTCCTTGACTCCCTCCACCAACAAATACAGCACCGGCACGATGACCAGCGTGACCAGGGTTGAGGTAAAGAGTCCTGCGACGACGACACGCGCGAGGGGGCCTTGCAACTCGGCGCCGTCGGCTTGGCTCAGGGCCACCGGCATGAGGCCGAGCAAGGTCGTGATGGTCGTCATCAAGATGGGCCGGAGGCGACGCTGGCAAGCGAGTGCAATCGCCTCACGTACGCCACGCCCCTCGTCGACACGGAGCTGTCGTGTGTAGTCGACAAGCACGATGGCGTTGTTGACGGCGATGCCCACAAGGACGATGAGGCCCATGAAGCTGTAGAGGTTCAGCGTCGACAGTTTCATGCCGAAAAGCACCAGCACGCCGGTGGCCGCGAAGGGGACAGCGCCCATGACGAGCAGCGGTTGAATCAGCGATTCGAATTGGGCAGCCATGACCATGTACACGAGCAGGAGAGCCAGCGCGGCGCCGAAGAGCAGCGACGTGAAGAGTTTGTCTTGTTCGGCCGCTTCTCCGACGACGAGAGCGCGCACCCCGGCCGGCGCCTCGAGCATGGCGATGCGCGCGCGCAGGTCGGCGGTCACCTCGCCGAGGGGTCGTCCCGCGATCTCGGCGCCGATGCGGAGCACGCGATAGCCCTCTTCGCGGCTGATCAAGATCGGCCCCTCTTCGAGGGTGAACGTCGCAACCTCGCGCACGGGCACGGCTTTTCCCGACGTGGGGGAGCGGACGAGAAGCTGCTTCACCTGGTCGACGCGCTCCCGATCGGAGAGGGCGAGGCGGAGCACCACCGGCACCTCTTCCTCCACCGTTCGGAGCTGGGTCACACGACGACCACGCACGTAGGTCTCGAGGCTGCGCCCGAGCTCCTCCGCCGACAGCCCGAGCGCACCGGCGCGCTCCGCGTCAACGCGCACCCCGACCTCTTCGCGACCGCGTAGGCGTGGCTCGCGCACGTCGACGACACCATCCACCTCTCTCATGGCTTTGGCCAACAGGCCCGCGTAGCGGCTCATCTCCTCGAGGCTCGTCCCTCGCACCTGTACCTCGAGCCGGTCTTCCCCCGAGCCACTGCGCAAGAAACGCAACAGGAAGAGCCCCCCCCCTGGGCGCACACCGATAGTCGCTCCGGGCGTCTTGGGGCTCGCCGCGCGCAGTGCCTTCGCCCCGTCCTCGGTGCGGCGCGGCCGCTCCTGGAGCGGTGGGAGGTTGACGCGGC
>JBMTAX010000578.1:0-2743 GCA_049429145.1 Myxococcota bacterium | reverse complement strand
CAGCAGCACGCCCGAGGAGCCCGGGCCAACGACAACGGTTTGCTCCCCCGTCGGGGCGGGCTTCGCACCCAGCTGGGCAAGTGCCATGCGGACAGCCTCCCGGGCGACCTCTTCGGGAGAGAGGGCGTCGTCGTAATGGGATAGTCCGACACGTGAGCCCGCGCCGTGAACTCCGACACGTCTACGACCACCCTCATCGATCGCCACGACGCGCAAGCCGAGGCGGCAAAGACAGCGTCGATCTTGCACGAGCAATCCTTCGCTGTTGGCGATGAGGATCTCTTCATCCGTATCGGCCCACGCCCCGAGGACTTTTTCTAGGCCGGAGTGCTCCGTCCGGGCCGCGGTATAGGCCCGCTCCAGGAGACGGAGACGCGTGCGGATGTCCGCCTCGGCGGGTGGGCTCTTCGGATCGCAATGCCGGGGGCGTGCTCTTCGTGACAATGGACGGGCCACTGTGACTTCACCGTCGTCGAGACCTGGTCCGATTCGACCGGCGGCATCGGCGCATGCCAAGAGGGCCTCTTCCTCGAGGTCGTCGGAATGGGCGTAGGCTACCTGCGCGCCGCGGATAACCCGCACACCGACACCGTGCACGAATCCCGACGACGAGGAACGGATCTCGCCATCGTCGAGTTCGAGCGAGAGGCCGCGCTTGCGCTGCACAAAGACCTCTGCGAACGAGCCGCCACGAGACAAGGCCCGCCCGATAAGGCGCGAAAGCATGCCGGGGTCCAACAAGGGAGTCTCTGCTGCCATCTTTTCCTCGAGATCGGGCCCAGGGGCGGGGCTGTGGTTTTGCTTGCGGGCGGTGAGCCACGCCCCCTTCGCCAAAGACCTGCAGTGTAACGAACACTTTGTGCTGGATGCACGCAGATCAGGAGGTGCGCGTCGACAGCTGCGTTCGCGCCCGAGCACGCCTCCGAAAAGTTGAGCGCGTATCGGCGTTCCCCCGAGTCCTGCTACTGTCTATTCCATCATGCGCGCGCGCATCCCTTCGCTAGAGCGCTTTGCCCTCGTGGCAGCCCACTGTGTCAGCCTGCTCGGTGTCAGCCACCACGGCGGGGCACACGCGCGAAGCGAGCTGCAAGAGGGCGCAGCCGCAGCGTCGGCAGCGTCATCCGTGGAGGGGCTCGCGCCGACGGCAACGCGTCGCTACGAGCTTCGTCGAGGGGCTCGGTCCGACCCGGATGCGTCCGTGCGTGCCGCCGCGCTTCGCTCCTTGGCACAAGAGGACCCCACGGTTGCGACCGGCCGTATATGCGTGCGGGCGTTGCGCGCCGACGAGGCACCGAGTGTTCGCCGGGCTGCCGCGGAATGCCTCGGGCAGCTGCCTCTGCCGCTGGCGACATCGCACACTGCAGCCCTCATCGGGGCGCTCCAAGATGAGCACGTCGACGTGGTCACCATGGCGGCGTGGGCCTTGGGCAGGGTGGGCGACCCTGCGGCGCGCGTCGCCGTGCTCCGTCTGCGGACCCACCCCGACTCGCGCGGCGTCACTCTCGCGGCAGAATACGAAGCGCTCCTGGTGGCTCGCCACGGGGCTCTGACACAGCCCACTCCATCGACGTCGGTGCAGTCTGGGGCTGACGACGAGTTGGCGCGCCGTGCGCAGGTTGAGGCGAGGGCACAGACCCGCGCCGCAGAGGTTCTAGCGAGTGCTGCATGGCTCTCGGTGTTCGGCGGAATGTCGGGATGGGTCTACGGCGGAATGCTCGGTGCCGCACACCTCGGTGACGCTGGGGCATTTGCCTCCCTGGGGGCGCTCGGTGGTGCCCTCGGCGGAGCGGCCGCTGGTGGGGCTTTCGCTCTCGGCCGCCGGCCGTCGCTGCTATCAGGTTTGCTGCTCTCGGAACTCGCAGCCTTCGGGGGTATCGCCGGGTACGGACTCGCAGCCCTTGCCTCGGCACCTGCGCAACGGGGCAAAAATCTCGCGAACTTCTCGGCCACCGGTGCTCTCCTCGGTACAGGGCTTGCGCTCGTCGTCGACCGAGGGAATGGGCCGCTCGCAACACGTCTAGCGGCGGGGCTTGGTGCTACCGTCGGCACGGGCACGGCGGCTGGCCTACTTGTTTTCGGTGTCGGGGGCGACGCCATCGAGAGCGCGGCGTCCGCTTTGCTCGCGGGGGGGAGTGCCGGACTGCTCGCGGTCGTCGTCAGTCCACGTGCAGAGGAGGGGGTTACGGGCTGGATGGGCGCCGTGCTCGGTGGCTCTACCCTCGCCTGCATTTCCGGTCTCGTCGTCGCCAGCATGGGCCAATACGTCTTGCCCCAAGAGGCGGTTCTCCGCGGTACCGCGTTGGCGACGGTGGCTGGAGGTGCTTCTGGAGCGCTCGCGGGGACGCTCTTTGCGCGGCGGGTGTTGCAAGAGCACGACCCCTTTCTCGCGGTCGCGATCTCACGCATGTCCCCGCGCATCCTATTTGCCCTCGATCGAACCAACATGGCGCGGGCGCTTCCCTTGTTGGGAGTCGGAGGGGTTCTGTGACGAGGCGTGAACGAGTCAACATGCGTGCGGCCTGGCTTGTCGCACATTGGTCGCTCTTGGTGTCGACGGGGCTTGGTTGCGCAACCACCGCGCAGGCGCCCCCGTCTGCCCACGATAGCGCCGCGGTGAGCGCCGCTCCGCCAGCGGTCCTCGAACGGGAGGTCGCCGCGCTCGACGTCGGGGACGACGTTCCCACCGACGCTACCCTCGATGCGTTTTTGGCGCCGCGTGCCGCCCAGGTGCGTGCCCGAGCCC
>JBMTAX010000577.1:0-2743 GCA_049429145.1 Myxococcota bacterium | reverse complement strand
TCAGCAGAGGCACGAGCCTCGTCACGGCGCGGCGCTCGACAGCACTAAGCCCGGTGAGACCAGGGTGCCCCGGTGCGGGTGGTCGTCGACGATGAAAGCGTGCGAGCCGGGCTGCAACGACACGCTCAGTGTCGGTCAGTCCCGGGAGATCGGCACTCTCTATCAGGTACGCGGAGTGGCGATGGTGCCGATTGCCGTTCACCGCATAACCCACATCATGCAGCAGCGCGGCCGCGTGCAACACCGGACGATAGGTGCGCGGCACTTGGTGCAGGGGCTCGAGTTCGTCGAAGAGCGTGAGAGCGAGATGGGCAACCTGCCTCGCGTGGACCTCGTCGAACCCCAGGCGGCGGCCAAAGGCCAACAGCGACGCACTTACGTCTGGACGGGACTCGCCGACGTGCTCTTGGCGGTAAAGAAGATCCACCAACACCCCATCGCGCAGGCCAGCATCGACGGCAACGATGCGGTCCGAGCCGAGGTGACGCATGACCCCCTCGAGGATGGCCCCGGCGACCACGATCACCTCTGCGCGGCGCAGGCCGAAGTGCTTCGCGCGCTCAGCCAGAGTCATCCCCGCCAATCGAGTGACCGCCACATGCACCTGGCGCAGACTAGCGCTCCCTCCTCCTCGTGGAGCCGCCCACGCGGCGAGGGCACGGATCGAGCCAGAGGTACCGAGGGTCTCCTTGGGGGCATCGTTCGGATACGCGGCGAATGCATCTTCGCAAGCACGTTCGATGTAGCGTCGCAACAGGTCGAGCTTCATCGCTTCCACCTTGCCGCTCGCGCCGAACACCTCCGTAAGACGCATGGAGCCGAGCCTCGCACTCCAGAGCAGGTACTCGTCGTGTTTCCGCGCCAACGCCACCTCGGTGGAGCCTCCCCCAATGTCCACGAGCACTGTCGGAGGAGACGCAAGGTGGCGATGCAACAGCCCCACCATGATGAGCCGTGCTTCCTCCCGCCCTGAGATGACATCGAGGTGTAGCCCCGTCTCCGTCGCGACCCGGTCCACGACTTCTTGCTGGTTGATCGCATCCCGAAGCGCGCTCGTCGCGACAGCGCGGACCTGAGCGTCGAGAGAGAGGCAGATCTCGTGGTAGCCGCGGAGCGTCGCGATCAAGCGCTCGATGGCCGCCTCAGACATCTCCCCGTTTGCGAACACGCCAGCACCGGGCCGAATGTCATCGCGCACTTGGTGCAGCGGCTCGATGGTGCCGTCCCGTAACAACGTCGCTACCTTGAGTCGTGCTGCGTTCGTGCCTACGTCGATGGCGGCGAAACAACCAAGGGGCATCGTGGCAGCTCCGAAGGGTCAGAGTGAGGCGATAACAGAGGCAGAGAGACAGATCCAACAAGCGGTCGAGCGCGCGTCCACGATGACTCGTCTTGGATCGCCTCCGTCGACACAGCCTGGGCGTTCTACGAGCCCGAAGAAACCTGCTCGAGAACTGCCGAGATGCAGCGTGTATGAGGAAGGGGAGAAGCAGAGACGGTGTCGAAGCTGTCACCATCTGCCAAGTCATGTCACTCCCTCGCGATCCCCGCTGAGGGGACACGGATGTCACAAGGGAGACCGCCCGATGTCACGCATCCGTTGCGAGAACGTCGTAGGCTTCGAGAGTGAGCATGTCGCTGGAAACCGACCTCTTCTTCAACCGTGAGCTGAGCTGGATCGCGTTCAATGAGCGTGTCCTGTCCCAGGCTGCCGATCCATCGTTGCCGCTGTACCAACGGGTGCGCTTCCTCTCCATCGCGGCCTCGAACCTCGATGAGTTTTTCATGGTCCGTGTCGCCGGACTCAAGCGTCAGGTGGCCAATGGCGTTCTAGAGGCTCCGCCCGATGGCCTCTCCCCCGGAGATCAACTCGAGCAGATTCGGGTGCGCGTGCGCGAGATGGTCGCGCGCCAAGACCACATTTGGACCGAGTTGCTCTTGCCAGGTTTGCGCGCAGCGGGGGTCACGATCCACACTGCCGATGACCTCGACGGACACCAGCGTAGTGCTGCACGCGAACTGTTTTTGCGCGACATTTTCCCCGCGCTCACCCCCATCGCGGTAGACCCCGGTCACCCCTTCCCGCATCTGCGCAGCGGCTCACTCAACCAAGCGTTGGCATTACGTCGTGCGGGAAGGACAGAACGACGAAAGCTCCCGCAACAGCTCCATGCCGTTGTGCAAGTACCGAGCGTACTGCCTCGTCTCGTGCCCGTCCCCCCGCGGGAAGGGCGCGCGGCCTACGCGCTGCTTGGTCAACTCATCGCGCTCTTCGCCGAAGAGCTTTTCCCAGGATACGTCGTCGAGGAGAACGCGGCCTTCCGCGTCACGCGCAACTGGGACCTCAGCATTGACGAGGAAGAGGCGGAAGACCTTCTGAGCGCGATGCAGGAGGAGCTTCGTCGTCGGGATCGTGGCGCTGCCGTACGCCTAGAGCTCGCCTCCTCGGCGAGCCTAGGGCTGGAACAACTTCTGTGCGATGCACTCTCGCTCGGTGCTGCGGATGTCTACCGCATCAGCTCCATCGTACAGCTGGCCGACATGGCGCAGCTCGCAGAACTCGACCCGCGTCCAGAGCACCACATCGAGCCCCACGTTCCCGTTATCCCGCGGCGCGTCGATGACGGCGAGGCCCTGTTCGATGTGATTCGCGCGGGTGACATTCTGCTGCATCACCCCTACGAGAGCTTTGACCCGGTGGTGCGTTTCGTCGAGGAAGCGGCGGAGGATCCCCGTGTTCTCG
>JBMTAX010000576.1:0-2747 GCA_049429145.1 Myxococcota bacterium | reverse complement strand
CAAACTCATGAGGTGTTCCTCGAAGGAGTGCCCCCGGAGGGTGACGACGGCATCGGGGAAACTCTGCAGGGTGACGAACCCTTCGCGTTGCCATGCTCCGAGAAAGGGAGCGCCGGGCGACACACAGGTGACCACGACGAGGTCAAGACCTCGCTCCGCGGCTAAGGTGCGCGCGCCGGAAACGAGGCCTGGCACGTCGCTGACCCCCTCAAAGAAGTGCGTCTGGTCGTAGGGCTCGAACGGGGTGCCGAGAAACAACGTCGTGGGTCGCAGCGGCGTCTCGAGGAGCGCAGGGAACTGCAGCAGCGCGTCTCTAAAATAACCAGGCAATAACGGCTCTCGCACGTCGAGGGGCGCGATGAAGCTCGGCACCGCGAGACGATCCTCGGAGAGTTGCAGCTCGGGGTGGGTCTCGGCGAGAAAGCGCCGGTAGCGACGTGAGTCGAGCAAGGGTACGTGCACCCGAGACATGAGGGTGCACCGTAGTCGGGATCGATGCCGATGGCGAGGGCACCGAGCTCGTGTGATGCAATCCTGCGATGCTTGAGGTCCGTGACGACGTATTGCTCCCCGAGCCTCCTACGAACCCCGCGCGGCCATCCACACTTGTGGCGCCAGTACCTGGGAGCCTAGAGGCCGAACCGCGCCCGCACGATCGGAGTCGCTTGCGGTCGTACCCTGCCCCTGTATTGCACCGCGTCTCTTCCTCTGGCCGCCTCGTGCCTTGGCCTCGACGGAGATTCGCGCCACAATGGAAGTAGCGTCACACAGCGATGCACCTCGCTGCTAGGCAGAGACGAAGGCACATGCACCCACACCTCGCCCGCCCCCCGTCACACCGTCCAAAGTTCGAGCAGGGGACCTTCCTCAGCTACGACGGGACTCCCATCGGGTACCAGGTTGCCGGCAACCAGAGCGGGGTTCCGTTGCTGCTCGCCAATGGGCTCGGCGGCAATGTCGAGGCCTTCCGTTTCCTCATTCACCGTTTCGGGCACGTCTTCCGATTCATCTGCTGGGACTACCGCGGCATTTACACCTCGGGCCGACCATTGACGGGCTATGACGCCCTCAGCGTCGAGCACAATGCCCGCGATGGCCTGTTTCTGTTGCGAGAGGTCCTCAGCATCGAACGGTGTTTCGCCTTTGGGTGGTCGAAGGGGGTGCAGGTACTCCTCGAGCTCATCCGGCACGGCCCCGCCATGGTGCGCGGGCTCATGTTGCACAACGGCGTCGCAGGGAGACCCTACGAGACCGTGGCAAACACGGGGCGCCTCAAGAGGGTCGTCCCCCTCGCTCTGCGTGCGCTGCAACGGGTCGACGGCCCGGTGACCCACGGAGTACGGCTCGCCGTCGACTTCCCGGGACTCATCCCCCTGCTGTGTCGGCTTGGCCTCGTGCACCACGAACTCAGCCGCACTGTGTTTCGGGAAATGGCAGCGAACTTCAAGCAACTCGATGTGCACCTATATCTCGAGGCGCTGCGTCGACTCGGCGAGCACGACGCCAGAGACGTGCTTCCCGCCATCGACTGCCCTACCCTCTTGGTGGCAAGCACCCACGACCAGCTTACTCCTCTCTCTGTGGCTGAAGGGATGTCGCGGGAAATCCGCGATTGCGAGTTACAGGTCATCGCGGGCGGCACCCATTACGCAGCCGTAGAATTCCCCACGCTGCTCAATCGACATGTGCTCGATTGGTTCACCCGCCGCTTCCCCGAGGTGGGCGTCGACTGAAAACCACTCTCCGAGGGGGGTGTCCAGATCCGTCGGCGGTCGCTATGCTCGCAAGCTCGCGGAAGCGGTAGACCGCTCCAGACGGCCGGGAGAGCCTGAGATGATGGCAGTGCGCGCTGCATTCATTCCGGCCGCAAGCCGGCGCGTCGAGGCTGCGGCCCTGACGCGCGCGGTGGACGGGCAGCGGACGGAAGCAGCGGCGCCCGTCGTCCGCACGCCTCGTGTCGACGCAGAGCCCGATTTGCGCGAGGTCAGACGTCTTCAGCAGATCGACCAAGGGGTGCGTGCCCATGAAGCCGCTCATCTCGCCGCCGCAGGCGGGCTCGCCTCGGGAGGTGCCAGCTACGACTTCGTCACGGGCCCCGATGGGCGGCTCTACGCCATTGGCGGCGCGGTGCGCATCGACACCTCCGAAGGAAACAGCCCCGAGGAGACCCTCGCAAAGGCGAAGCAGATCCAGCAGGCGGCCCTCGCCCCCGCTGACCCGTCTGCGCAGGACATGGCCGTTGCAGCAGCGGCGGCCCAGATGGAGGCCCTCGCCCTGCTGCAACTCGCGCAGGAACGCAGAGCGACGCGCGACGACGAGCTTGCCCGGACCACCCCCCTGCGGTCGCTGCTGGCGGAGCAATCGTACGGCGCACGTCAGGCCTCACCACCGGCGCTCTCGGTGTTTGGCTGACGCGGCCTCGGTCGACAGTCGGTTGTGCCGCCTCGCCTGCAGTGGTCTCCTGGGATCATGAAGGTGAAGCATCCTCCCCCGGTGATGCCCGTGTTCCCCCACCGGGACACCGGGGTTGCGGCCCCGCGCGGCACGCCCCCGACGACGGCGACCGCAGCGGGTCTTGCACCGATCGACGAGCGCGACGAGCCGGGGCACCTCTTGCGGCGCTCCATGGCCGCGACGACAGGAATGGTCGGTGGGCCCGCAGCGATGGGGTCGGGAAGCCGGGGTCGGGATACCACTGGTCCCGGCGGAATTCGCTCCGCGCAGCAAGGCCCCCCGCGCGACGATGT
>JBMTAX010000575.1:0-2749 GCA_049429145.1 Myxococcota bacterium | reverse complement strand
TGCAGTCGTCATCTGTCGCCTCGTCCGGGGGTTCGCAACCCAGATGGGGAGAGCATACGCCCGTAACACCGCAGTTGTCAAGCAAAGTTTACGTCAGGCTTGCTTGACAACTCCGTGGGCCAACTGCATACTGCGTTGCAGTGCATAGATTTCCGTGGTGCACGTCCCAAACCCGGGGGGGTCTCCCGGCATGTCCGCAGGTACCATGGCTGTGATTGACGATCACAACGTCTCCGGCTTTGTCGGCCAAATCTTGGGGCACGACGACCAAGCCGCGACGGACGCCGTCCGCTCCCTCATGGAGCAGGGCGTATCGGTGGACACGATCTACCTCGACCTCCTCGCCCCCGCAGCGCGCCAACTCGGCCGTCTCTGGGAAGACGACGAGTGTTCTTTTATAGATGTGACCCTCGGCATGGGACGCCTCCAGCGCGTCGTCCGAGAGCTGAGTCAGGTGTTCCAGACCGAGACGCCAGACGATCACCAGCCGACTGGGCATGTCCTCCTCACCTGCCTCCCGGGGGAACAGCACACCCTCGGGCTCATCATGGTCGCGGAGTTCCTCATTCGCGACGGGTTCAAGGTGTACGTCGGGGCACCGTGGTCCGAGACCGACCTCCTCACCCTCATCTCCACTGAGTGGTTTGACGTCGTGGGCTTCTCCGCCGGCTGCGAAAGTCGCCTCTCCGCCCTCAAGCGAGAGATCCACCGCATTCGCGGCAGCTCCCGTAACCCCGACCTCCGGGTCATGGTGGGAGGACAGGTCTTCTCCGTGGATGAAGGGCTCGTAGAGCGCGTCGGCGCCGATGGATGGGCCCGCGATGCCAAGGAGTGCCCCGCGGTGGCGCGGACGCTGTGTGGAGTCGCCCCGTGAAGCCGTTCGACGCGGCGGACCCCGCCCTCGCCTCGCTGACGGCCGATGGCGCCGCCGCCCTCCTCGGCGCGGTGGGTGACATTGCCCTCGTCATCGACGCCGACGGTGTCATTCGCGACGTCTCCGTCACGCCCAAGGACGCCCCCGGCGACCTGCCACGCGAGTGGGTAGGGAAGCCGTTCCTCGAAACCGTGACCGCAGAAACGCGCCTCAAAATTGAGACGCTGCTGCGCGAAACCGCCGTCAACGGCGTCTCCAAGCGACGCCAGGTCAACCACACCACCGCCGCCGGCATCGATTTCCCCGTCATCTACACCGCGGTGCGCCTCGGACACGACGGACGCATCGTGGCGGTCGGCCGCGACATGCGGCAGCTGTCGTCGCTGCAGCAACGACTCGTGGAAGCGCAGCAGACGATGGAACGCGATTACTGGCGCCTGCGCCATGTCGAGACGCGCTATCGCCTGCTCTTCCAATTGGCGAGCGACGGCATTCTGGTCATCGACGCGGCCACCATGAAGGTGCTCGACGCAAACAGCGCGGCCGGCGCCGTCTTTGGAGAAAGCGCGGACCGACTGATTGGACGTGCCTTCCCCTTCCATGCCGACCTGCAGGGACGACGCGCCCTCGAAGATCTCATCACAGCCGCCCGCAGTGCGGGGCGCGCGGGCGATATCGCCGTGACACTCACGGGGAGCGACCGCCCGTGGCACGTCTCTGCCTCCTGCTTCCGGCAGGAGACGGCGACACTCTTCCTCGTTCGCTTTGCGACGGGCGGTGGAGCGACCGCCGTGCAGCGGGACGCCGGACCCGCCGGACGCCTGCGCGCGCTCATGGACCGATCCCCAGATGCCTTCGTTGTGACCGACCTGGACGGACACATCTTGGAGACCAACCGCGCCTTCCTCGACCTGGCAGAGCTGGCCTCGCTGGAGCAGGCGCGCGGGACACTCTTCTCCAACTACGTGGGACGCCCCGGCGCCGACTTCCCCGTCTTCGTCTCGACCCTCAAGAAGCATGGCGTCATTCGCTTGGTCGGCACCACCGCCCGCGGAACCCACGGCGCCGCCGCCGAAGTCGAAATCTCCGCGGTGTGGGTCCCCGATGCCGATGAACCCAGCATCGGCTTCATCATGCGCGATATCGGCCGCCGGCTGGCCAGCGGCCCGCACGGTGCCCGAAACCTCACCAAAGCGGTCGAATAGCTCACGTCTCTCGTGGGACGCGTCACCCTCCGAGACCTCGTGCGCGATACCACCGACTTGGTCGAACGGCACTTCATTGAGGCCGCGCTCGAACTCACCGACGACAACCGCACCTCCGCCGCCGAAGTGCTCGGGGTGAGCCGGCAGAGCCTCTACGTTAAGCTGCGCCGCCACAAGCTCGCGGCACCCGGCCCAGATCGAGATTCCGAAGCGGCTGACTAGCGCTGTCTAGCTCGGCGCAGAGCCCACGCAACGACCCAGCCACCCATGCGCGATTTGTGCCAAAAACCCTCGCGTGTTTGTGTACTGTCAACTAAACTAGACACCTATGGGTGTCAGTAGCCACATACATTCGGTCGCCGCTCGACCGGACCCACGTGCCGTGCTCACTCTGCTGAAGCCGGTCACGTGGTTTCCGCCGATGTGGGCATTCACCTGTGGCGTGGTCAGCTCCGCGCGTCCGCTGGACGGTCGGGGGGGACTCGTGGCACTCGGCGTCGCGATTACGGGACCGCTCGTGTGCGCCTCGAGTCAGGCAGTCAACGACTGGTATGACCGTCACGTCGACGCGATCAACGAGCCACATCGCCCCATTCCATCCGGACGCATTCCCGGGCGATGGGGACTTGGCATTGCCATCGCATGGACCGTGATGTCGCTGCTCGCGGCG
>JBMTAX010000574.1:0-2750 GCA_049429145.1 Myxococcota bacterium | reverse complement strand
GGCAGCCGCATGGTGTTGACCGGCGCCCACGTCGTCGCACATGCGACTTTTCTGCAGGTGCAGCGCCCCGAGCGGGCGGAGCGATGTACCGCCACGGTGCGTTACGTCAGTCACGACTGCGATCTCGCGTTGCTCGAAGTGCAGGATCGACATTTTCTGCGGGGCCTGCCCATCGCGCGGCTCGGTGAGCTGCCCGATCTGCGCGACAAAGTCAGCGTGCTCGGCTTCCCCATCGGCGGGGAGGAACTGTCGGTCACCGAGGGGGTCGTGTCCCGCATCGAGGTGCAGCGCTATCAGCACAGCCAACGCCGACTGCTCGCGGCCACCATCGACGCCGCGATCAACGAGGGGAACTCTGGTGGGCCAGTGGTCAAGGACGGGCGGGTCATCGGAGTGGCGATGCAACGACTTTGCGGCGCCGCGGGGGTGGGCGACATCGTTCCAGCGCCACTCATTCGGCGCTTTTTGCAAGATGCGCGTTTCGGCAGAACTGGACACTTCCCCGCCCTCGGGATCGAGGTGCAGAACCTCGAGAACGCCGGGCTTCGCCACCACCTCGTCTCAGACTCGTCGCGCGCAGGTGTGCTGATTGCGAGAGTCGCCTACGGGAATTCGGCTTGGGGAGTGCTCGCACCTCGTGACGTGTTGCTCAGCATCGACCACCACACCATCGCCAGCAACGGCACGATCCATTACCGCCGCAGGCACCGCACGGACTTATCGGTGGTGTTGAGCGAACACAGAGTCGGCGACCCTCTTGCCCTTCGCTTTCTTCGGGCCGGGAGGCTTCATCGCGCGACGCTCACCCTGAAGCCGCTCCTGCGGCTCGTGCCGTACTGCCGACACGACGAGCAACCTCCTTTCTTCATCTGGGGCGGACTGGTTTTTCAGCCGTTGTCGAGGGACTTCCTCTCGACGTGGGAAGATTGGACCTCTGAGGCTCCGACCGAGCTGCTACATCTGTACCGAACGGGTTGCCTAGAGCCGGCGCGGCAAGAGGTCATCGTGCTCTCCCGTGTGCTTGCTGATGCGTTGACCGTCGGTTATGCGGAGATGGAGTACGAGGTGGTAGAGCGCGTCAACGGGCATCGGCCGGTCGATCTTCGGGACCTCGCCCGTCACCTCGAGTCGTCGACGAGGTTCGTGGAAATCGCCACCTCGTGTCACAATCTGCTCGGCTTCTCCGTCAGTGACGTTCGGCGCCACCACGAGGGCATTCTGCAGCGGTATCGCATCCCCGCCGACCGTTCATGGCACTTTCACAACGACAAATCCGGTGACCACCCGTAGCCTAGGCCTTCCTGCGCCCCGCCGCACTGGCCTCGGCTGGTCCCTTCCGCGTAGCCTCTCCTGTCTCGACAGTGACAAAGGGGTCCCACGGTGACGGGTGATGAGGTGCGGTGGTGAGAGCTCGTAGGGTACTTGGGCTGCCGCTTTTGACCCTCGTATCGCTCGGGGCCTGTGGCCTTGACCTTGACCTTGACCTTGAGCGTCGTCTCGGCACTGCGCTGCAGAGCACTGTCACCGCTGTGCAGATCGACGACGCTGAGGTGAAGGCCAGCTGTCGGGGCGGAGGACAGGCGGTGGTACCTGTGTCTGCGCTGCAGCTCGACTGGCTCGGCCTCTCCTCCGTCGAGCACCAAGCCAAGGTCGCGGAGGCGCTCCATCAACAGTGCGCAGCGCTCCTGCGCGTACGAGCAGAGAGCGAGCAGGCTGCGGCGCAGGTACGAGAGCGAGCGCAACAGCTCGGCCTCTCCACTGCCGACGCCAGTGTCGAGGAACTTCGTACGCGTATCTGTGATGCATTCCGCGCGCAGCTGCCGAGTGACCCCGCCGCTCGGGCCATCGTCATCGAGGACCACCTCCGTAGCTACGGCTGTGCTGCTGTGGCCGACGAGGCGCCGGCACCACCGCCACCGCCACCACCACCGCTCATCGACGTACCCCCTTCTGGGGCTTGGACGTGGCGCGAAGAATCAGGTCGCGTTCCGCGCGTCCGCTTTTCTCTGGCGGCCGCGGAGGAGGAAGGGCGCTCGAGTTACGGGTTGCAGTTGGTGTGTACGGCACGATCGGCTGCGCTTCTTACGCTCTCGACGACACGAAAGCTTCGCAGGGGGCGCCCCGTATTGGAACTCGACGGAGAGAAGACCCGTATTCGCGGGAAGGTTGGCCGCGGCAGCCGAACGGTGGTGTTCAGCGATGGCGCGCGGGCCCTGCCGCTGCTCCTCGAGGCCACAGAGCTACAGGTCTCGCTCCCCATGGTGCCGGCCGGCAAAGCGCGGTTCGTGCTCACAGGCTTGCGTGAGGCCATCGCCCCCTATCGGAACCTGTGCGGGCTTTCTGAGAACACCGTCACGACGATGCCTTAGTACGGTCCGCCAATTGCGAGGTACCTCTTGACGATCGGCCACACGAGGGCGAACTGGAGCGTCGAACCCCACAGGAGCGTCTATGAGCCAAGATGAGGCGATGCGTGCAGAGCTCGAGCGGCTGCGCGAAGAGAACAAGCGACTGAAAGAAGGCGGTACGAAGAGCCGCGACATCAGCCTGAAGGTCAGCCAAAAGGGCGCGCTGTCGGTGTACGGGCTTGGTCGCTTTCCGGTGACCCTCTACCGCGAGCAGTGGACGCGGTTGCTCGAGCGTAAAGACGAGATCTTGCGCTTCCTCGAGGACAACCAAGACCAGCTAAAGATGAAAGAGTAGTTCGCACTCGCCACCTGAGCGTTACGAGAACGATTGCTCGAACATGC
>JBMTAX010000573.1:0-2753 GCA_049429145.1 Myxococcota bacterium | reverse complement strand
CGACAATGCTCTCGTTGAGGTCGTCGCTCTCGTCGCTTTGCTCCCGCAGCGGCACATAGACGACCCGCTTGATGCCGAGCTGCTTGAGCTCGTCGGCTGAGGGAAGCGACACAAAATAGCGGTTGTCGAACTGGGTGTCAGGATCGACGGTGGCAACGAGCCGGGCAGCGTCGAGGATCAAGGCGGGAGGAGCCTTCGTGGCGTCGCGCTTGGCGCGTTTCTCCTCCAGTTCGCCTGCATAGTAGAGGAATGAGCCGAGAGTATCCTGACTCTTCACCACCCCTTTGGGGTGGGGCCAGTTGTCGTAGAGGAACACGGGCTCGGCGAATTCTGCGAGGCCTGCTGCGGCCGCGGGCCCGTGGGCACCGGGCACATCGACGACGAGGAGCGTCTCTTTGGGGTCCGCGACGCTCGTCACCACGCTCCCGAGAGCGCGGGCGCGATGGTAGCTCTCTTGCGTCTGCGTCGACGAGACGGGGCGCAACTGCGACGCCAGGGTCTGCTGCTCCAGCGACTGCAGCAGCGTCGGCGCCTGCCAGCCTGCCAACAATGCATTGGTAGGGGTGGACGCAGCGAGGGCGCGCCGAGGCTCGGTGTAGCCCTTCCACTCGTCGCTGCCCTTCGAGTCTTTGTAGACCGGACTGTCGAAGACGAGACGCTGCGCTTCGTCACCGACGTCCCAGCCACCTTTGCGCTGTGCATCGAGCGCGTCGAGCTCCGTAACCTCGTCGCTGCTGCACCCTGCGAGACTCGCCAGCGCTGCGAGGCTCAAGCCGAGCTTGTGAGCGTCACGTCGGCTGAGGGAGCGCTCCCACCACAAGGTGTCGGTGGAGACGGGGAACTCTGGGTCATGGCTCATGGTGGTCTCCGAAGTACTGAGGGGACACTAACAAAGAGGAGAAAAAAAGGGTGTGGTGACCCTCGCATCGACACCGGTGGTCGCGCCTTCAGGGGAAAGGCGCACGAAGAGGCCCGCGGCGTGTCCGCCTACGAGGTACACGCCGTAGTTCGGCAGCCACGGCGCGGCATCGGGTCCCGTGATGGGGGAGATACGGAAGAAGCGTTGCACACACCAGACCCCCGGAAGGGCCGCCTCGAGGGCGCGCTGCCATTGCTCATCGCTGACATAGGCACCGACGATTACCTCGTCGCCTTCGCAGCCATAGTCGCTCTTCAGCACCCATTGGGCTCGTTCTCGCCGGAGCATGTCCCGATCGGTGACATCGAGGCGTCGGGTTTCAGGGATGAGGTCCTCGATGGTGCGCTGCGCCTGGTGGCTGAAGCGATGTTTCTGCTCGTGGCAGAAGGCCATGCTGAGCTTGTTCTGAGGCAAGATGGCCCCAAATGGGTTCACTACGACGACATCGCCCTCGCGCTCAGCCGTGAGCAGCACCGACAGTTCGCGCAGTAGGGGTGTCGCATCGGGCACCTCGTCTTCGTCGGCGAAGATGCGCGGGCGCTCCCCCCACCAGTCGGTCTTGTAGTGGCGCAGGATGAGCTCCACCGGCTCGCCGAGGAGGCTGATGCGACCGCGCTCATCGCGACGCAGATTGTGCGGCGCGCCCAAAATCACCTTCGCACCGCGGGCCTCGAACCAGCGCTGGTAGAGGCGGATCAGGGTTTGGTCTTCGGGCAGATCGGTGGGGTAGAGGATGCCGATACGGGTAGGATCACTGTCATCCCCTGTGCGGTGGCGATGATAGCGACAAAGCACCTGCCAAAGCTGCGCTTCGTAGTCTCGATTCACCGGTCGCAAGGCCGGATACATCGACGTCAGCAGTTCGTAGGGCGCCAGCGCCTCGACCTGCCCGCTCGGCGTATCGGCATTGAGTTCGCAGATCTGCAGTCGCCCGTCGTCACACAGGAACATGTCCATTCGGGCGAAGCCGTGCCATGCGCCCGACGATGAGAGCCACATGAGTTTGTAGAAGGGTGGCAGGTGAAAAAATGTGTCGAGGAGAGCAGGCTCATCCCACACGATGTGGCACAGCTCCTCGAAGAGAGACCCGATGCGTCGCGCCTCGGTATACATCCGGTCGACGAGGGCCTCTGGCAAGAGCAGCGGTGCTCCGTGAAACAGCGGTTTGCCGTGCATGTGCGCGGCACCTATGAGACAGCTCTCGTAAAGGCGTCGACCGTAGTCGGCGTAGGGGAGTTCCTCGGGGAGAAGCTCGGGGAGGTCAGCCACAGGGGGGTGCTAGCAGCGCCCCTCCCGAGAGGGAAGGGCGCGGTGGTCATCGCCGCTAGGCGATGAAGGGCCCTTTTCGGGTGCTCACGCGGATGAAATCGTTGAAGGATGAGTGCCTACGCCTCGCCTTTCGCGGGCCCCCCCGTCCGAGAGCTCGTCGGCCTGTGTGGATTGTGTCAAACCACACATACGCTCTCGCTCGACGTCGAGGCTGGCCTGCAAGCCCTCGCCCGCTGCTTCGCATGGCTCGAGCACAGCAACGTGACCATCGGCGAACGGTTGCGCGCGAGCGGGGGCAAGATGGTCGCCGCAGCGGCAGTGTCGTCGCCACAAGGGGAAGAACGGGAGCTTTTCGCCTTCTCGGGTGACCTGTTTGGTGTGGCTGACATCGAGGGGTTCGTACCCTCTGTCATCCGGCGTGAGCGATTCGCTGCGGAAGAGCGAGAGACCCTCGCGATACTCGCACGCATCGAGGAGCGACGCCGTGACGCGGGCGACGACACAGAGCGTCTGCAACTTTTGCACGAGCGACGTCGACACTCTCGCTCGCTCATGAGCATCATCC
>JBMTAX010000572.1:0-2755 GCA_049429145.1 Myxococcota bacterium | reverse complement strand
GTGCAGGTACGCGGTGTGCCCGCGCAGCAGCGCGCCATCGAAGCCACTGTGGGCCCTTAGCTCGTCGAGCATGTCGGGGCTCGGATGAAACGGGGAGAAGCCAAAGACCAGCTCGCTCTCCGGACCGCCAACCGACAGCTTCCAGAGACGCTCTGCGGCGGAAAGTTCGCCTGCGTCGCTCTCCAGCAAAGAGTACCGGAACAGGAGAGGCCCCGGGGCGTCCTGCTCCCCCGCAAGTACGTCGGAGAGCACGTGCTCGCCGTCCTGAATTCGCACACTCCCGGCGTGGAGAGCGACCTCATCGACGAACAGGCGACCTCCGGAGCGGGCGCTCAACTCGACCAGCCCCTCCAACTGAACCCGGGGCTGCACGGCGACGAGGCCTCCAGGGAGTCCTCGGTGCGCGTTTTCACCGTTGTCGGAACATCCTGCCGCGCCGAGGCCGCCGCCGACAGAGGCCACAACCGCCAACAGGCGCGCGCACGTGCACATGACATCACGAAACATACCGACAACACTCCGACAGATCCCTTGACAACTCTTCTTAGCGCGATCGCGAAACGCACACCAGGGGGGGATGCGAACTCCCTCCCGCATCCTCAGCAATGAACATGCCCGCCCGCGGGCATCCCTAGGCGGCCTGGTCAGTCGGCGTCAGCATCTTGCTGTGCCCGGGAGGCTTCCTTGATGGCCTTGAGCTCTGGGTTGCCGTTTACGATCTGGCTCAGCCGCGGTCGCTTCATCTTGAGCAGCTTCGCGGCCCGGGTGATGTTCCCTCCCGTTTTCCGCATCGCACCCGAGATGGCGTCGAACTCCAGCTGCCGCTTCAGATCGCCGAGCGCCAAACCCTCAGGGGTCGCTGCCCCGTCGTCCCGGGTGACGGGCGCAGCGGGGGCCGGCAGGTGTGCGGGCTCTCGAGGAGGCGGCTCTGCCGCGAGGTCGCGAGGGCCTGCCTGTGCGTCTAACGCGCGTGAGGGGAGCGGGGAACGTAACTGGCTCACGGGCGGGGAGGGGGGATAGGGCGGTACGAGGCTGCCCGAGGAGAAAAGCTCCGGGAACTCGCTGAGGTGCTCCGGCTTGACGACGTCACCTTCACAGAAGAGGGCCACTGAGCGGATGACATTTTGCAACTCACGAATGTTGCCCGGCCAGCGATACCCGCTGAGCACCGACTCTGCGTCTCGCGCGAGTTCTGTCGGAGCGCGACCAAGCTCTCGTTTCGCGACCTCCAAGAAATGTCGAGCCAGCAGTGGAATATCTGCCGGGCGTTCGCGCAGCGGCGGCAACTCGACGACGACACCGCGCAGTCGGTAGTAGAGGTCCTCGCGGAAGCTGCCTTCGCGTACCATCGCCTCGAGGTCGCGGTGGGTCGCACAGATCACCGCGGCATCTGTGTGAATGGTCTGCGTTCCACCGACGCGCTCGAAGCTGCGCTCCTGCAGCACCCGCAGTAGCGATACCTGTGTTTTCGGGGAGATATCCCCGATCTCGTCGAGGAAGATCATTCCACCACGGGCGAGTTCAAAGCGGCCGACTTTCCGGGCAAAGGCGCCAGTGAAGCTGCCTTTCTCATGGCCAAAGAGCTCGCTCATGAGCAAGGTCTCGACGAGCGCAGCGCAGTTTACCCGCACGAAGGGGCCCGCTTTGCGCTCACTCATGCGATGCACCGCTGCGGCGACCAACTCTTTGCCAGTCCCCGATTCCCCTCGGATCAGCACGGTGGCCTGGGCCATTCGGGAGATACGGTCGAGGCGGTCGAAGACGCGCAGGATGGCGGGCGTAGCGCCGATGAGGTCCGGGTAGTGCGCGTCCCATTCGGCCTTGCGGACCGTGGGTCCCGTGCTCGTGACGTGAGTACTGGCTTGTACGGTCGAGGTGACGACAGCAGTGCTGAGAGGGGAAGGCTCGTCGTGGGGCGCGGTCGCGCTGTCCCTCGCCGTCGTGGCACGCTCTTCGGGCGCGATGAGAGAACGGGCGACCACTTCCGTGAGGCTCTTGTAGAGGTCGCGCGGCAGTCGCTCGCCGAGGCGTGCGACAATGGCGCGTGCTCTTTGTCGGCATGCATCGGCGCTGCGTGCATCACCTTGTGCGACATAGCAGGTGGCCAAGAACGCGAGCGTTCGCCACGCATCATCCTCAGCCTTCAGACGGTCAAACTCGTCGAGTGCCCGGGTGACGAGACCTAACCCCTTCGATGCGTCACCATTGCTGCGTGTCGCCTCGACGACGGCGACGGCCCCGCGGAAGGCGCGTTGGCGGGCATCGGCCAGCGAGAGTCCGTTCCCCAGCACGGGCAGCTCCTCGACACGTCGACGAGCAGCCTCGAGGTCTGCGAGTTCGAGTGCGGCCCATCCGCTTTTCACTGTCATTTCGAGTACCCGAGCGCCGTCCCCCAGTTTTCGGAAGAGGTCACGGGCGTTCTCGAATGATGCGAGGGCTTGGCCGAATTGACCTTGATCGAAGGCGATGTCGCCTTCGCTGAACTGCACGAAGGCGCGTCCTCGATCGGAATTCTCGAGTTCAGCGATGCGACGGCTCTTCTCGAGGTACATCCGTGCTTTCTCGTGCTGACCCACGCCGATATACGCGTTGGCGAGGTTCCACGAGGTCAGCCGCACCTGCATTCGACGGCCCATGCGCGCGAACAGCGCGAGTGCGCCCTCGAAGTATCGAATGGCACGCCCGATGTCGCTTTCCCGTTGGCTCGTCGCACCAAGATTCAGGAGCGCCTGGGCTTCAAAGCCCACATCCCCTG
>JBMTAX010000571.1:0-2755 GCA_049429145.1 Myxococcota bacterium | reverse complement strand
CGCGGTATGTGTTTATCTTCTTGCGTGCAGCAACGTGCAGCGGTGCATCGAGGTCATGGGGGTGGGAGAGCAAGCCATTGTGATGGGGCTGCGCGGAGCTCCCAATGCGGTCATGCGTCACGGCGAGGTCGAACACGAGATTACGGCTCCCAGCTGCGTCTTGCAGGTAGTTGAGGATCTCGACGTCCCCGCGCTTCTGCCGATTCTCGGCGCTGGTCGAGACACCATGCTGCGTCCGAACCCTGTGACCTGCTGTGCGGAAGAGCGGGCCTAGGCGGCCTACCATCCAGTCGTGGGCCTTGGTGGCACCTGAGTGAGCTGTGCAAGTGCTGATGTGGTCGCCGTGAGCGTCGAGCAAGAACTTTTTGCAGCCGCATTTGGCAGCAGGGAGATTGTGGTGGCGCGGGAGAGAGGAGAGCACGGGGACCTCCAAACCTAACGTGGAGGTGAAGAAAGTCTGCCAAATCGCCGGGTCCCAGGCGTCGTCCACGGTCGTAGGCCGAAGGGTCCCGAGCCACGACATGGGCTTCCAATGAAGCTCGCGGGCCTTGCCGCCGTCCGCCTGCTCCTCGAGAGCGTTCATCTCGACGCGGAGAGCAGAGTCCCGGTCCGTGGCCTTCACTTTCTGTGGCAGATGCAGCTGCAGCTGTTGCGCGAAGCGTGTGTTGGCGAACGTTTGGCGTAGGGCTTGGAATTGGGGCCAGTGCGTCGTGAGCTGCTGGGTGATGCGCTTCTGGGACGGGATGGTGGGCTTGGCGGGCTGCTGGTCCTGAGAGCTGGCAGACGCGGAGGAGGCGACCTGACTCCGCTTGTAAGCCTCGTGGAGGCGGTTGAGTTGCGGAAGAATCAGCTTGCCGTCCTGCTGGTCCTGGGATCCTGCGGGCTGAGGTGGCTGCCTGGCGCCTGCTCCTGCGGCGGCGCCTCCGGCGGGGCCTGGAGGCTGCGAGAGCTGTGCTGCTGCGGGCTGGTCCGTGCATTCGTAATCCCGGACCAGAACCGCGTGGAGGTGCTGGAGCATGCGCAGGGGGGGGGCTACCCAAGTCGATGGATCGTCGAGGGTGTTGCCTGGCAGCCACACCTGTTGAGCATCGCGGGAAAAAGTTCCTAGAAAAGCTACAAACCTGGCGGTCGATGCGTACAGCGCTGCGTGACGGCTCACGGTGTTGTTAGTGACGCCGAAGCCGCCCTGTTCGTGGGGCAGGTGGAGAACCATGTCCACCCAGGCCCGGTCTTGCTGGGTCCAGGATGTATAAGCGCCCTTGGTGCCCTTTTTGAGCAGCGCATCCGCGATCTTGCGGTCGACATGTTGCTGCTGGAGGCTGTTTTGGTTGTGGATGGAAATCTGGCCATTGAGGTACTGGAGCCGCGTCGCCTGGCAGAAGCGCAGGAGTTGATAGTGGATGAAGCCGTCGTCCACGCTGTCGAGCTTGTCGACATCGTCGATGATGGCCTGGCACTTATCCTTCACAAAATTCTGAACAAACGCGTCAGTGCCGAGGGGAACCCCGAGCCCCTCATACCCCTCCGCAGTGAAACGCTGAATATGGAGCAAGTCGGAGGCAAGGTGCGAGAGGGAAGGGTCTTCCTTCACAATTGTGTCGGCAGCGTTGAGCGCGTCCTCCGCCGAAATATCCTTGACCAGGAACGCGGTCTTGTCGAGCTGAAGTTCGAGGCCCGCGTCTTCCTTGAACACCTGCTGAATGTCCGAGAGGACCTTGAGGGCCACACTCAGCTTCGCTTTGATGTATCCGTCGTCGGCGTAAGCGATCGCGCAAGCGTGTTGTTGGTACTTTGCGAGCGTCCGACCCCAGAGGTGGTGAATGCTGATGCAGAAGACGATCATCTCCAGGGGATCCCCTTGCTGTCCGCCAGTTTTACCCCAAGCCTCGAGCACGTTGCCAAGGTAATCGAAGTAGCGCAGGTGCGACTTGGTGGTGCGCATGGCTTTAAAATATGCAAACATATTACGGAGTTCTTCGCAGGCAGTCTCGAAAGAGTCTCCTTCCTTAAGCCCGCATGCGTAATCGCATGAGGCCTTACCTCCGAGGACATCTAAGGTCAATTGGCGGCACAGCATATTGAAGGCATTCTTAATATCCAATTTTACGAGTACGTCAGGGTCATTGGGGTCAGAGTTTAGTGAGTCATACATAGAGGACAGGATCTTCGCGCAGTGAGAGGCTCCGTCCTTGAGACCTGCTGTTTGCATAAAGTTGTCGTATGTAGAGGTAAAAATGTTTGAAACCGGGCCCCGTACGGCGTGGGCGGCGAGGCTGGCGAAGCATCGACGCCAGATCTCTCCACAAAGAATGGGTCGAAGGCCGCCGCCCAGTTTCTGGAGCGCGAGGAGGAGGCCGCCGGCATATTCCTGCAGGTGGGAGGGGTGGAAATCTCCAAAAAGGTATGGGAGGATAAGATGGTCGCGGATGAGGGAATGAAATTCTTCGTCATCCCCCATAAACAGGGGCGCTATCAGCTCGCGTGCACGCCAACCGTCTGTGTCGGGGGCGCTGTCGGGTGAGCGCGTGCGGAAGTATTTGGCAATGTTTTTCACCCCAAACCATTTGCCAAGGAATTCCTGGCCATCTTCATCCGCCCACCAGGCTTCGGTTTCGGTCTTGAGAGGCCAGACCGGGGCAGCAGGCTGGGTGGTGGGGTCTCTGTCCCGGTTCGTGGGCTCGGGGTGCTTGGCGCGCAACGGGTTGATGTTGTCCGGGGCGGCCGACGGGGTGTCCTTGGACGTGACAGCCTGGTT
>JBMTAX010000570.1:0-2764 GCA_049429145.1 Myxococcota bacterium | reverse complement strand
CGGCAGCGTCCGCAGCGTCTTCAGCGTCGCCAGCGTCGGCAGCGTCGGCAGCGTCGGCAGCGTCATCAGCGTCGTCAGCGTCGTCACGACCGACCGAATCGCTCTCCTCCACGGCCCCTTGGTCGGCAGCCTCGACGTCCTCAGTGCTCCCCGCGGAGAGGACACCGCGCTGGCCACCTTCGGACCCAGTGTCGTCCTCTTCCCCTCGAGCGGGGGTTCCTCTCGCGGGCGCGACGGACACCGGCCCGTCCCCTTCGTCCTCCTCGGGGACAGGGTCGTCGGCACCTGGCTCCGTACCGGCGCGTTTGCCCATGGCCGACGCCCGGCCGAGCGCAGCCTCGAGGGCCTCCAGCGCCTCACGACTCTCGGCGTCGGTATCTTCGGAAACCAGGCGATCTCGCTTCGGGTCGAAGAGGTCCATCACCACCGCGGCGCGCGCCTCGTTCTGCAGCAGCGGTCCGATAGAGCTGTCGTCGAGCTCCTGCACTTGCTTTAACGTCGGCAGATCCCGCAGCGACGACAGACCGAAGAACTCGAGGAAAACGCGGGTCGTGCCGTAGAGCAGCGGTCTTCCCACGTCGTCAGCCTTGCCGAGCACCCGCACGAGGCGGCGGTCCATCAGCGCCTTGAGTGCGCCTGAACTGTCGACGCCGCGGATCTCGTCCACTTGAGGGCGCGTGAGCGGCTGACGGTAGGCGATGATCGCCAAGGTCTCGAGAGCCGCCCGGCTCAAGCGTTGCGGGCGCTCAGCAAACATGCGGCGAACGACGTTCCCCGTCATCGCCTCGGTTCTGAAGCGGATGCCGCTGCCCGACTCCACCAAGGTGAGCCCTCGCCCCGCGCGTCGAGTGGGCTCGGACCACAGCTCGAGCAGTTCGCGAAATGCACGTTTCACCTCGGGGACGGGCACGTCCTCGCCTTCGAGTTGATACATTTCGCGGACCTTCGACACCGTCATAGGCTCATTGCTGACGAAGGTGAGCGCTTCAATGGTCGCGAGGAGACCGTCACGAGGTGTGTCATCTACCACGACAGCTGGGGTGACCTCGCCGCTCGCATCACGAGGCAACTCTTCATCAGCCATGGAGTCCGCGACGTCGTCATCGCCCATCATCGGCAAGAGCACCTGGCCAAACGCCGTCTCTCCGTCGAGGTCCACCGCGTCTGCCCGCGCATCCGCATCGTGGGCATCTGCGCCCTCGGGCGGAATCGCGGTGCCTAGCTCGTCGTCCCACTCGTCCTGCCCGCTCATGCTGCACCCTCTCCCCGCTCGGCGAGTCGGAGGTCCTCGTCAAAGCTGTTCTCTTCGCCGATGGCGTCTTCCGCGAGCAAGTTCTCCATGATCGGCGACACGTAGATGTTGTTTCCGTCGGCCGGTTGGGTGACGCGTACCAATTTCAGGCGTGCCATCTCGAGAATGGCGAGGAAACACACGATGACGTTGCGCCGTTCGTACCCACCGAACTCGCGAATCACTTCGTGAAAGGTGAAGTGGTCTCGCATCCGCGCGAAGTCCACGAGTTCGTTGATACGTGCACCAACGTTGAGGCGCTCGGCGATGACTTCGTGCACGATGCGCTTTTTGTTGCGCCGCATCACCTCTTCGAGCACCCCGATGAGCTCCGTCACCTCAAAGTCTTCGAGCCCGACCCCAAGGGGGTCATCGGGGTTGGCGGTGTCGTATTCAGGGCGCGCGTGGGGCCTGAAAAATACGTCGCGCCCGAGCCACTCGCGCTGCGAAAACCGCTGGGCGACATCACGGAAGATGGCGTATTCGAGCAGTCGCTTCACCAACTCGAGCCGCGGGTCGACGCCGTCATCCTCCTCGTCATCGGCTGCGCGCTCCTCTTTGGGGAGCAACATGCGGCTCTTGATGTGCGCTAGGCGCGACGCCATCAGGAGGAATTCACCTGCCACATCGAGGTTGAGGGTGCGCATGTCGTCGAGGACGCGCAGGTATTCTTCGGTGATGCGAGAAATGTGGATATCAAAGATATCGAGAGCGTGTTTGTCGATGAGGTGCAGCAGGAGGTCGAGTGGCCCCTCGAACTCATGGAGCTGCACCAGCAGCTGCTCGGACTCGGGCGATGGAACGTACCCGTTGACGTCTTTGTCCTCGAAGCGTCCCTTGGCCTCAATCCAGAGGTCGTCGCTGCCCGCGCGCACCGTCCGTAATGTTCCGTCTGCCACTGCGGCGTGCGGTTGCGGCAATGGGTCAGTGGCGGAGGCGGCCACCGGCTCCTTGTCGTCGTTCTCTGGTGGTTCTGCGCTCATCTCTCCCTACACGCCATTCGTCAGCGGCCTACACCGCTGTTCCTAGGTGGCCAACGACGAGGTTTTTTCACAGGAGCAAGCTCAGAACACCCGTCAACAACCCAACGATGGGGCGAATGATGACGCCACCGGCAAAGATGACGAGGAGCAACAGCACCCAGCTCAAGCTGCTGGCCGCGCGCTCGTAGCGGTAAGCCAGAGCCCGAGGCAGGACGTTCATCAACACTTTGCTCCCATCGAGTGGCGGGATGGGGATGAGGTTGAACACGAAGAGCGCGAGGTTCAAGACAATGAAGCCCCGCAGCAGGGTAAAGGGCGAGTAAGGGTCACTGATGTCTGCCCCAGCCCGCACAGCCACGGCGAGACCCATCGTGCAGAGAGTCGCGAGCACGAGGTTCGACACCGGACCGGCTGCCGCGCCGAGCAGCTCCCCCTTACGAAGGGACACGTGTTGCCCCCACAAGCGCCTCGTCAGTTGCCCGGGGGTGTT
>JBMTAX010000569.1:0-2767 GCA_049429145.1 Myxococcota bacterium | reverse complement strand
TCCGGCCAGATGCCGGCGCCACCGAGCGATACTTGCCCCTCGGGGCGAAAAGTGGGGTGTGATCCAAATCCCTGGGTAAATCTGCGATCCTCCGGTTAGCACCGAGCTGGAGGGCCCCATGTCGGACCAATACCGAGAAGCCATTGCCGCGGCGACGAAGCTGATTTCGGCCGCCATTCTTGAACACGAGCCGCATCTCGTGGAAAGGGCTCGTGATGTCGACCGCATCGTGCTCGACATCGTGCGTCAGGTGGGACTTTCGACGACGGAGGATGTGCTGAACACGACGGCGCAGGCCGAGGCCAAGCGCGTGGCGATGAGCGAGGGGCTGACGCCACAGCACCAGAGAGCCACCCTTTTTTTACTGTCTTCGGGCCCATCAAGGTCCTCTCGCCGTACCTCAGGAACCCGAAGACGAAAGTGAGCGCGCGCCCGACGAGAACGACGTTGCGGCTGACGGCGCATGGTCGCAGCCCCAGCGTTGAACGGGCGCTGACCGACTTCGGCGCCGAAGAGTCGTTCGGCCGCGCGGTGAAGCGCTTCAAGGAGCACTACGGTTGGGAGCTTGGGCGCACGACCGCGCTGCGCGTCGTCGAGGAGCGCGGTCACCAAGCGGCTCGCTATGTGGAGGAGCGACTGCAAGGGGCGAGGTTTGCGTACGACATGCCGCTTTCCACGCGGCCCGGCGTCGACAAGATGCTGGTCGAGCTGGATGGCTGCGAGATTCGAACAGGCACGCTGGTCGCCGCCGATACTGACGAGAAGACGACGGTGCGCGGGCAGGCAAAGCGCAAGCGCGTCGAGGAGTGGCGCGACGTGCGCGTGGGTTTCGCGCGTCCGTTGCAGGAGAAGACGCGGACCTACATCGCCGCCGTCGCACCCTACGACGTGGTCACCGAGGCACTCTTCTCGGCAGCGGTCGACCGTGGACTGTCCGAGCGCACCCAAGTCATCGGCGTCGCCGACGGCGGCAACGGGCTGCGCGAAGCTTTGGATGCGAAGTTCGCGAACATGCGCTTCATCCTCGACAGACCGCACTTCAAGCAGCACCTGTACGAGACGGCGCACGCGGTGGGTCTCGTCGGTGAAGAGCGCGAAGAATGGGTAGCGGCAGCCGTCGCCGAGTGTGAAACCGGCCACGCCATAGTCCTCGTCGAGAGCTTGAAGGGATACGAGGGCACTGGCAGCGATCGCACACGCTGCCTCGCAGAATACCTCCGCCGATTCCACGACGCGGTCGACTACGAGAACGCTCGCGCATCGGGGTACCCCACCGGTTCCGGCGAGGTCGAGAGCGCCCACCGCTACATCCCCCAGAAGCGCCTGAAGATTCCCGGGGCCTGCTGGTCGCCGACCAACCTAAACCCAATGCTGGCCCTCCGCGTGCTCCGCGAGAACGATTGGTGGGACGACTTCTGGGCGGTCGGTGCCGCACCCCGCGCCGCAGCGTAACCTAGGACTTCTGATCACACCCCGAAAAGTGGCTTCGTTTGTCTTACGCGCTCCAAGCTGTCAGGCTCCAAGGATGACGCGCGTAACGCGAGACCCCACAGGCCCTCGCCTGAAAACCGGCACGCACGCCGCATCGGATCGGGGCGTTCAAAAACAATCAATCCCGGCGGACATATCCCAAAACGGCGCAACCCGGGAGCAGGCCGCGCAGCGCCCGGCCATTCACGTCGCGCGGCGGGGGGACACCCTCCGGGGCATTGCGTGGCGCCCGCGGACGTCAGCGGCCGCGCCGCACGTGGGCTCTCGTCGCCGCAGCTGCGCGAGCCGCTCTCACGGTCAGCAGCGCCGCCGGGCGTGCGCGAGCACTTCGACGGCAACGTGCGGGTCATGACCCTCAACATCCGCAAGCTGGTGCCAGCCAGCCTGGAGCGGCGCGAGGGTCCCGACGCGACGGAGTCCCTGGCCGCCCTGCGCGACGTGGCAGCCTACATCCGCAAGAAAGACCCTGATGTCATTGTCTTGCAGGAGCTGGATCACGACGTGGCCGGGCCGCAATCGCGCCACGGCGTGCCCGCACAGCTCGACCGGCTCGCCGCGTTGGTGGGCGCTACGAGCAAGGCCATGGCGCCCGCGCAATTCGACCGTCGGGGCAACGCCTACGACAACGCGATCCTCACGCGGAACGGCTTCACCATCGAGGACAACATCTCCGTCCCGCTCGCCGTCAACACGAGGCGCGGTGGCAACACCGGCGCGCGCAGCG
This sequence comes from Myxococcota bacterium, assembly GCA_049429145.1. Lineage (GTDB taxonomy): Bacteria > Myxococcota > UBA727 > UBA727 > CAYLZW01 > JBMTAX01. Next base: position 552 of record JBMTAX010000569.1, on the reverse strand, counting down.
TGGGTGTCGCGGACGTGGTGGCTCCCGACGGCGAGACGCACATGAACGTGCTTTACACCCACACCTCGCCCCACGCAGAGGGCGCAGGGGATCGGCGGGTGCAACTTCAGCAGATCGCGCGCATCGTCGACGACCTGCGTGACGGGGAACTCTCGGCGCCCGACGTCACGCGCAACGGGGAGCGGGTCACCCTGCATTCGGCACGGGGTGCGGCCACCGTCGTTGGGGGCGACCTCAACACCGACAAGGCTCGCGCCGACCGTGGCCTGCGCAAGGGCAAAGCGGGTCTCGAGAACATCATCGATGGGGTCCCTGCGGGGCAGCGACGGCGAGCGGCGGCGGGTTCATTCATTAGGGCGGATGGCCAGATCGGCGCGCGTCTCGACCACCTCTATGTGTCCCGTGGCGTCGACGTGTTGCGGGCGCTGGTGGAGGCCGTGGAGGCCAACGAGGTGCGGGACCGGCGCGGCGTGACCGATCACCGCGCGGTGATCGCCGCCGTGGCCATCGACTGAACGGACATCTCGATGGCGCCCGTGCTCGAGCGCCCCG
>JBMTAX010000568.1:0-2773 GCA_049429145.1 Myxococcota bacterium | reverse complement strand
CAGTTGTCGGCAGGATTCAGGACAGCGTCGCCGTCGATGTCATCGTCGAAGACATCGCCGATGCCGTCGCTGTCGAGGTCTTCCTGAGCCGGGTTGGGTACATAGCGGCAATTATCGTCGTCGTTGGCGATGCCGTCGTCACAAGCCTCGGCAGTGTCCACGACGCCGTCCCCGCAGCGAGTACAGTCCGCGCGGCACCCTTCATCGCCGTCGCAGCGTTCGGGCGACGTCAGGACGCCATCGCCGCAGCGGGGGGGGACGCAGCTTCCCGCGACGCAGATGTTCCCTGCCGCGTCACAACTGAGACCGTTCTCGCGGGGCAGGGCCTCTTTCCCCTCGATGGTGATGCACGCGAGGGAAGGCTCGACGCAGCTGCCCGCCAAGCAGACGAGGGTATCGGGGCAATCAGCGCCAGCGATGCAGCGGATTTGCGCGTGGGCGGGGAGTGTCGCCTCAAAGCAAGCCGCACAGCCAAGGGCGAGGAGGGCCATCGTCGGCAGGAGCCGCCACGAGCGTCGTCCCTGGTGGGAGGCGGTACCGGTGGACGGAATGCTCTGACGTCGACGCTGGTTCACGCAGCGCGCTCTTCTGCCCACGCGGCCCCGCTTTCTCCCCCCCTTGGCCTTGTCTTCGGCAGTATAGGGCGAGGGGTGCCGTCGCCGCACGGGCTCCCCTCATGGGGGCGCGAAACGCCAACGAAAAAAGCCTCCCCCCTTTCGGAGCGAGGCTCTCGGCTTACACAACGCCCGCCATCACACCCGCGTCTCTCGGACGCAGCGCTTGCGGGTCTGTGAGCGGGTTACCAGCTGGCCTTGGTCACGCCAGGAAGCATGCCCGCCAACGCCATCTCGCGGAAAGCGATACGGTTGAGCTGGAACTTCCGGTACACGGCGCGGGACACGCCGGTCTTCTGGCAACGGAAGGTCCGACGAGCTTTGGCCGCATCGCGCGGCATCTTGTTCAGCGCGAACATGGCCTCACGGCGCTCGTCGTCGGAGAGGTTGGGATCAATAATCTTCTTCTTGAGCCCGGTGCGCTTCTCAGCCAGCCGGTCACTCATGGCAAACCGCTTCTTCTCGCGGTTCAACTGCCCTTTTTTCGCCATCGGGGATCACTCCTGAAAGACTCGACCTCCCCCCCTTACGGGCTTTGTTCCAGCTTCTCAAGCCCTGTTCTGCGGATGGGCCGACTTCTGGGGGGCCCCGTGTGGGGCGCCCTGGAGAGCCTCGAGGGCCTCAAAGAACCGGCTGGCCTTGCCGCGGGCGGGGGTTCCTTCGACGCCCGCTGTGGCGAAGAGCGCGCGCAGAGCGGCCTCTGCCTGGCCTGCGTCGGTCTCGGGCCCAAGCTCGACCTCTACCTCGTATTCGGTGAGATCCCCGGGGAACGAAGTCTCATCGAGCTCCAACACCACCGGCAACCTACCCGCCGAAATAGGCAAATCCGCATGGACACGGGTGCGCAGGTTCTCGAAGCACCCCACGTATCCCAGCGCCTCGGCTCCCGTGGCCCCTCGAAGCCGCAGCAGGAGCTCGATCCCCGTTCGTGAGGCGAGCACGTCCTCGAGGAGGTCTAAGGGGCTCCGCCGCCCCTCAAGCAGAGAGCGGGCCTCATCGCCCGACAGCTCGACCTCCTCCTCCTGGCGCACCGCCAGGGCACCGCTCGCGTTTTTCTGGCTCGGTCCCTTGGCGGTGAGCGTGAAAATGCCCTCTTCTTCGCGCAGGCGAAGTCCGAGAGCGCCACGACGAAGGCTCCGAGAGGGGGTATCGAAAAAATGGTTCCGCTGCAGCGCAGGGGCCGCTCGTCTCCCGCCCGCGGCGTCTGCGACGGCGTCAAGCGCGGCACGGTCTGCCACCCGTAACTTCAGTTCGATTTCCTGGCCGGCTCCACCCATGGCGTCACGCTCCTCACCACCCACACGCTACCTCCCCCAAGGGCAGGGCGGTAGGCACTCACACCTCACCGCTCGCACCGTCATTGACGAGCCCATCCCTGTTGGCGATCCGCTTCTCCTCGCTCGGAGTCGCCCCTGGCACATCTGCCCAAGTCTTTGCTGCTGGCCTACCTCCTCGTCGGGCTGACCGCGGGCTGGGTCGTGATGGCGAATCTGGGTGCCCTCGCACGGTACCGGGCAAGTCTCGGCGGCAGGCCCGCGAGTCGTGCTGCCCGCTTGGCGTGGCTGCTCAGTGTCTTCAGCCCCGCGACGGGGCCGCTTGTGGTGGTCGCAGCCGCCGTGGCCTTCGCCCTCGGATGGCGCGAGAGGCGTCGTGTGGCCGCAGGTGACATCCCCCAGCGTTCCAGGCTCCCCGCGGAAATGGCGCTCAAGACGAGTGCGGTCATCCTCGGTGTAGTTCCCGTCATCGTGATCTGCATTTATGTCGGCTGGCGAATGCGCCCCTGATCCCTGATCTGGGCCGGCGACACCGCTTACGCGTGCTCGTTTTCGACCCCGCCTCCGCTCTGCTCGTCGACATGGGAGAGACTGCGCTGGCGGAGTGCATCGGGCAGCGTCGTCAACCAGCCACGATCGATGACTCCATATAGGCCGATCAAAATGGCCTCAGCAGCGTCGTGACGCAGGGACGACGGCCGGCGCGCTCCCGACCAGGCGATGACAGCGCGAGCGAGATGGTCCGCGTGTCTCTTCGCGTCTCGGCCCGAGCGTTGTTCCCTCGCGTAGAGTAACTGCGAGCGCCAGGTCTCCGCTGCGACGAGTGTGGTCGCTGCCCCTCGTTTCTGTGCCGCCTTGGACCACACGTCGGCGAGGGTGCGATCG
>JBMTAX010000567.1:0-2775 GCA_049429145.1 Myxococcota bacterium | reverse complement strand
CCCGGCCCTCGGCGAGACCGAGTTCGGGCCCACAGAGTTCGACTACTACGCGGGCAACCTCGAGGTGACCGACGGCGCCTTGCGGGGCGACATCGGTCCTGTGCGCAACATCGACACCCAGGCGTCGCGCCTCTCGGGCTACCAAGACGATTGGTACGCTTCGGTGGAGGTGCGCGCACGCACCGACGGGGGTGCCGCCATGAGCCTCGTCAACATTCACGGCGGGCTCGACGCCCTGCAGCCAGGCATGCGGCGGACCTTCCGCGCCGGCGATTATCCGTCGGGCGCCTCCGACGAACTCTTCGTCGATGTGATGAACTGCTCCGGGAACGTCGAGGATGCCTGGGACTACGACGTCGCGGCCGACGAGGTCACCGTCGAGGTCAGCGAAGGCAGCACGCCAGACACGTTGCGCGTCGACTACACCACCCGCACCGCCGAGCATGACCCCTTCTTGGGGCTGCCCACCGGCTCCGTCACAGAGGCTGGCGGGCATTTCGAGGTAGTGCGCTGAGCGAAGGTCTCCCCTCCTCGCTCTGCCGCAACCAGACCCCGCGCATAGCGCGGGGTCTTTCGTCTAAAGGCCACGCAACGCGTTGTCTCTTCTGCGCGCAGGCCTGACCCACAAGCGCACCGTACCGACGAGGTGGGTCGGCGCCGCGCTTTGCGCTACAACCTTCCCATGAAGCACACCGTCGTACACGACCTCGATCCCTCGCTGGCACGAAAGGTGACAGACCGTGCCCTCGAAGCCTACGCCGAGCGCTTCTCGGACTATCGCCCTGAGGTGCAGTGGCACGCCGAGGACAGCGCGGAAGTCCGCTTCCACGCCAAGGGGGTTACCATGAAGGGGAACTTCCGCTTGAAAGAGGGAGCCATCGACGTCGACATGGATGTCCCACTGCTCTTCAAGGTCTTCCAAAAGAAGGCCATCGAGGTGGTGGAGCGGGAGATCCGCGCCTGGATCGATCGCGCTCGCAAGGGCGAGCTCGACTGAGTTCAGGGGGCGCCGCCGAGGAGCGCGCCGAAGAGGTCTCGCACCACCCGGGCTCCCATGGCCCGCTGTTGTAGGTTCCGTGCGACCGTCCTCTGGTCATAGAGCGCACCGCGCGCAAACGGCAGAGGTTGGCCTTGTGCGCGCATGATCTCGAAGGTCGCGTCGGCGTGCAGGGACACGTCGATGGCGGTCTCGATGACGACGTCATCGGCACCAACGAAACGCACCGGGATCCCGCGGAACGTGAGTGGGAAAATCGCTTTGGACCACGAGAACCCGACGAGGCAACGCCGGTCTCGTCGACCGACGACGAAGATCGCGTCGCGGGGTTCATCGAGCTGCACCACGAGTTCCTCAGGAGGTAGCGCCATCTCGATGGTGCCAAGCCTGCGGGGGGTTGCGCGCTGCACCTGCCAGACACGCTCGAGATACCGCGGAGGGAAAAGCCCCACTGGGGTGAGGTCTGCGTAAACCGCCATGCTGCGCGCGCCCTCCGCGCGGATCACGTCCTCGCTTTCGCGATCGCAACGGGTCAGCTGAGGTGCGATATCGGCCAGCGGCGCGGCAGCGCCTCCGCGGTTGCCGTCGTGACGATGCAGAGCCGCCAGCCGATCGGCTCGTGTTTGCATGTCGCGCGCGAAGGCCGCCTCGCGCGCTCGCAACAGCGCGCGCCGATCTCGCGGCGAATCAGCAGCACCTTCGTGTCCTTCGTGCTTCGGTGCCCCAGGGGCCACTCTTTGGGGGGCCTCGGCGGCGTCGGAGGATGGCGCGACAGCGGCGGGCGTCGCCGTGCGGAGTTCAACGACAAGTCTGCCGGGCTCTGTCGGAGCGGGCCCTACGACGACAACGTAGAGCAGCACATGGACGAGAAACGAGGCCATCGCGCACAGGCCCGCCAGCAGTACAGCCTCGAGCTCGAAGCGCGGCATCACCTCGTCACTGTACCGAAATGACGCGCCACTGGCACGAGCGATACGACGCTGCGAGCAAAGGCTTCACGGTGGGGCGCCCGCTTGCCAGGCATCATGCAAAGAGGCACCTCCCCCAAAACGCGAGGGTCTGCATGCGCATTGTCGACACCCAGCTCGGGGGCCTTTCTTGCCGTGTTCTCGACGCCACCGAGCGGTCGGGCGGGGAGTTGCGGGGCGTGGTGGTGCTGTGTCACGGCTACGGCGCGCCTGCCGATGACCTCGTGGGGCTCGCGCCCGAGGTGCTGCAGCGTCGGCCCGAGCTTGCCCAACACCTGCGCTTCGTGTTCCCGGCGGCCCCGCTCTCGCTGGGGCTTCCGTTCGGGGGGCGTGCTGGGGGGCCCATCGACATCGAGCGACTCGAACGCGCCATGCAGCGCGGCGAGACCCGTGACATGTCTAACGAGGTGCCACAAGGCATCGAGACGGCGCGTCGGGCGATGCAGCGTCTTCTCGAGGAGCTGCTCCGCATGACGGGGCTCACCATGGATCGCGTGGTGCTCGGGGGGTTCTCGCAAGGCGCCATGCTGAGCTGCGACGTTGCCCTTCGCCTCGACGATGCCCTCGCAGGTCTAGCCCTGTTCTCGGGCACGCTTCTCATGCAAGACGACTGGAAGCAGCGCGCCGCTCGTCGTCGAGGCTTGCCTGTATTGCAGACCCACGGTCGACACGACCCGTTGCTGCCGTTCGGTCTCGCGGAGGAACTCTCATCGCTGCTTGACGAAGCGGGGCTCGAGGTGGACTTCCGCCCCTTCGATGGGCCCCACACCATCCTGAGCGAGAACGTCGACGCCCTCGCCGATTTTCTAC
>JBMTAX010000566.1:0-2776 GCA_049429145.1 Myxococcota bacterium | reverse complement strand
ACTGGATGAGTCCCGCCGCCCGTTGGAGGTTTCCGAGCAGCGGCGTGAGGGCAGCTCGCATGTCGTCGACAGACTCTCGCAGGATGCGGCGAGTGGCCGTACCCTGCTCGGTGTGTTGCTGTAGCATCTCGAGGTGCCCCTCGATGAGGGAGCCCGATGTCACCGCCACGCCGAGAGGTGTGTTTACCTCATGGGCGAGACCAGCGACGAGCCCGCCCAGAGCCGCTAGCTTTTCTTGTTGCACCAAGGTGGCCTGCGCCGCCTTCAGCTCTTCAAGCGAATGTTCGAGACGGGTCGTTTGGGAGACGAGCTTTTCCTGGTTGTCGCGAAAGCGAGCGGCCATCTCGTTGATGCGCCCGGCGAACGACGCGAGCTCGTCGTTACCACCGAGGTCCACACGAAACTCGAGGTCTCCCTCGCCGTAGCGGGTCATGGCGGAAGAGAGCGAGCCGAGTCCCTTCACGATGCGCCGGGTGACGAGGAACGCCACGACGGGCAGCAGGATGCAGGAAAAGACAAGAAAGCCGAGCAGGTACGCATCGGCCCTAGCGGCCGACTCCTCGAATTGCTCTCGCGCCGTGGCGAGGGCCCTTTGGCTGTGTTCACGTGCGCGGGGGATCTGCTCGTCGAGCACGCGCTCTGCCCTGGGATCGGCCTGGCCGGCCTGGCGCGCGATGGCCACCACGTAGTCGGCGCCGAGACTACCCATGACCGCCTGCCAGTCCTCGAGGAGCTGCGTCGACTCGTCGTGGAGCTGCTTGAGGCTCGCGGCGAGGGTCTGCGGAAAGCTCTCGGCCTGCTCCACCACATGCGCCGCCTCGAGGCGACAAGCGCGAAGATTTGCGCGAAAGGTCTGGTCGACAGCACCGTCGAGGGTGGCGCTCTCTTGACCAGCCACGGTCTGCAACAACAACGTGATCTCGCGATGGCGATTGGCCAGGCACTGCTCGAGGTCACCGAGGTGACTGACGAGCTCCGACACGCGATTCAGGTGCGCGAGGATCGAGATGCGTTCGCTGCGCACCTGCAGGGTGACGATCGCAGCGAACAGCGAGAACAGCAGCAAAACCCCGATGGCGCTGGTGATGCGCTGCACGAGAGACATGGACTACCTGAAGGGATAGGACGGCGAGGTCGCGTCCTTTCCATCGATGGAGATGACTTTCACGTGTTGGGGAAGCGGACCTTCGGTAACAAACGCGATGGCCCCAGGGACCGCTCCCACGAGAGCGAGGGTCGTTTGCCGATCGGGTACCGCCCGAGGGGCGCTGGTGGCGCGCGCTCGAAATACCTGTCCGATCCAATGTTGTTGGAATTGTATTTCGCTCATCCCTGCGAGCTTCTCGACGAAAACGCGCCGCTCGGGGCCCGGACGGCCCGCGATGATGAGCTCCACGCGCTGGCCGGCGCGCCAGAACCGCTGACGACCGAGGGCGATCTCCCGAAGCTGGGAGAGACTCAGATCATCCACCTCGACAGCGCGGTTGACGACGACAAGCACGGGAGGGCCGCGGTCGGCGGCGTGCGACGGCGACAGCGGCAAAGCGGCCGCGAGCAACACCACGGCGACGAGCGCCGACACGAGACCTCGGCGACGACTCGACGCCAGCGGACCGGGGTGCAACGCCCAAAGACGGCACCTCCCGAGAGCAGACAACAGGGGCTGCAGCGCGCTTACCATGCGGCCTCCACCTGCAGCGCCCCCTGGAGCGTGCTCTGGAGCCCGGCAACGCGGGGCAGGTCGTAAGAGAGGTCTCCCTTCAGGCACAGCCAGAAGAGGGGGTCATAGCGAAGACCCAAGGTGGTCAAAGAGCGACTGATGACACCATCGTCCTCCTCGGCACCGACCTCGAGCCACTCGAAGCGGCCGTAGGGCTTGAACTGCCCGTTGAGCACCGGCAGGCGCCATGCGGCCTGCAGGTAAGCGGCCCAGCTGGTCTCGAACCCTCCTGGTGCATCGTCTTCGGCGTGGAACTCTTGGGCGTACTCGGCAATGAACTCCGGCCCTTCGCCGGTAAGCGCCACGTGGGCCGCGACGATGGTCTCTGCGACACTGCCTGTTTCATACGGCTTTGAGGGGTCGTGGAAAGCCAGGGCGCCTACTTGGAGGTTGGGGATGACGGGAGGCTCGAGGGTGAGTCCGCCCGTGAACGACAAGGGCGTGACCGCCCCGCCAGCGTTGTGGCCCGCGTGGGGGTCGGTCGTGGTCGTGCTCGATGACGAGTGAGCATGGTCATTATCGGCGGTGCTTGCAGACAGGTGGTAGCGCAGACCGAGGTCGCTTGCCCCGGGTACGAAGCCATCGAGGGTCAGCCCGAGCGCGTGGATGGGAACAAAGCCCTTGTCGAAGTCTACCATCAACGGACGCCGCACGGTGGTCTGCAACCACAGGCCATGATGGAAGGCGGCATTCCACCAACTGATGGGTAGATGATAGCGGCCGACCCCAACACGCAGCAGGTCGCTCGGCTCGTAGAAGAGTTGCAACCGTTCGAGTCTGGTCTCCCACGTCGGGGTGCTGTTGATCGTGACCTCCGTGAACATGCCGAAGTTCTGACCGAAGTCGATCTGGCCATGGAGAGTGAGCTGTCCGACCTCGAAGGCGGGCGTAGGGGAGGTCAGGTCGCTGCTGACGGTCACCCCCGCGAAACCTCCAAGGTTCACCTGAGGCCGCAAGCCTGCCCCGGTGCTGAGCAGCTCATCGAAGATGCTGGCGGCAGCGTCGCCGGCAGCGGTAGCGTGGTCAGCAGCGGTAGCGTGGTCAGCAGCGGTAGCG
>JBMTAX010000565.1:0-2790 GCA_049429145.1 Myxococcota bacterium | reverse complement strand
GCGCGCAGGCTTCGGCAAGGGATGCCGAGTCGCCGTCGATGTCCGAATAACTCTGCTCGATGCAAAGGGTGGCAGCGAGCTGAAGCGGGGTGTGGCGCCCGAAGCGATCCAGCAAAAGTCCTCGCAAAATCAAGGTGCCCTTCGTGTGGATCGGGCCGCCCAGCTCTGTCTCGCGCTCAATGTCGATGAGTTCTCCGCGACCTGCGCCGACCCGTGCCGTGATGCGCACAGGCATCCCGAACGAATAACTGCCGAGGTCGATCACGGTGAGGCCATTGGTTTGCCCCACCACTTGCCCTTCCGTCTCGATGTTGATGCGTCCGAGCAGAATGTCTTCCCGCATGCGCAGCTCAAGGAAACCTTCGCGTTCGGCGCGCGCCGACAACGCTTCACGCACGTGAGCGCGGGTGATCTCTTTTGCGCCAGCCTTGGCCGCGAAGAAGCTTGCCTCACGGACGAGGTCGGCTATCCAGCCGAAGCGCGTCGTCAGTTTGTCTTGGTTGTGAGAGATGCGGGCTGCATGCTCGATGATCCGTGCTGCGCCGTCTCGAGAGAGGGGCAAGAGGTCCTCCTCGTGCGCGAGCCCGGTGACGAAGCGAAGATAGTGACCGATGCGGTCGTGACTGCGGTCCATCTCGAGGTCAAAGTCGACCTTTACCTTGAAGAGCTTGGTGAAGTCGGGGTCGGTCCTTGAGAGCACGTAGTAGAGGTCTGGCGTGCCGATGAGACAAACCTTCACGCGCAGAGGCACCGGTTCAGGCCGAAGGCTGGCCATGGAGACCATGCGCCCCGGCTCGCCTGGGTCGTCGAGCTCCACCTCACGGTTTTTGATGGCCCGTTTCAAACCTTCCCACGCCGTTGGATCGCGCAATAGGTCTTGTGCCTGCAAGAGGAGATAGCCACCGTTGGCGCGGTAGAGCGCGCCCGCCTTGATGCGCGTGTGGTCTGTGACCGTGTCGCTCCCCCGCACCCGATGTTCGATCCTGCCGAGGAGGTTCGAAGCCGTCGGATGGGTCTCCGTGACGACGGGAGCTCCCTCGTCCTTCGCACGGGTGACGAGCACGTTGACTCGATAGCGCAGGAGCGCAGGCTCGTCCCGATCGCCATCGTCTTCCTCTTCCCAGAGGCGACGTTTGTGTGAAGGCGGGGGTTGCCCTGGCTCGCCGTTGCCGTCGTCCATCGGGCTATCTTCGGGGACCAGTCGCCTCAGACGGTTGAGGACATCCTCGCGACAGCGGTCGAGGTGTTCCAACACGCGCGCGTGGTCGGTGACCTTCGCCTTCGCTTCTTCGATCAAGGGGGCGAGCACAGCGTCGGCGGTGACCCTCGCCATCTTGTCGAGCTTCTCTTCCGTCTCACGCTCGAGGGCACGGACTTTTCGCAGCGCGTCCTCAAGGCCGACCTGAAGCTTCTCAGCCTTTTCCTCATAGGCCTGTTTCTGTTCGGGGGGCAGGGCGTCGTAGGCCTCTTCGCTCAATGGGCGTCCCTCTCCGTCAGCGACGGAGAGCGTGAGTGCGGAGCCAGAGCGAGAGAGCAAGAATCCTGCGTCGCGGGCCTCTTTTTCGACGTCGACAAGTAACTCGTCTGTGCGCTCCTGGTGGTGTTGATCGAGTTCCTGCCGCTCATTAATATAATGATCGGATTCAAACGCCTTCTCTAGGTCGTGCAGCATTCTCTCGACGAGCGTATCGTAGAGCTTCTTGATGCGCGGGCCCTCACTCGGCGTGACGGCCACCGCCAACGGACGGTCCCGATCCTCGAAGTTGTAGAGCAAGATGACGTCGTCCGGGGGCTCCTCTTCGAGGGCGCGCTCGCGCAGCAGCTGCCGCACCGTGGACGTCCGGCCGGTTCCAGAGGCGCCCACGACGAAGATGTTGAAGCCTCGCTCGCGGATGCCAAGCCCGAGCTCCAGAGCAGCCAAGGCTCGCTCCTGTCCGATGGCGCCGGGTCGTCCGTGGGGCTCACCGTCGTGGCGGGGCCACGCGGCAGGCAACTCACTTTCGTCGAGAGTCCAGCGCAGCGCTTGAAATGACAGGTCGCGGATCACTCGTCCTCCTCCACATGGCCTTCCAAGAGCCGGGCCCTCGGCCATCGCGGACGGGCAGGCTAGCGCAGAGTCGGCTTGCGTGTGCGTCTTCCGCGGCGATGCCGAACGGATTGTTTCGAACGACGTTGAGGATCAGGCCTATGCCGTGGTCCTTGGGGGAAGTGCCGGTTGGCCCTACGCGGCGGAGCGGGTTGCCATGGTGTGACGAAGTTGACTTGTGCGCGGGGAACGCTCGCTTTCGCGGAATGTGTAAGCCCCCGCGCGGCGAGTCTCTGTGGTGGTGCCTACATGACGTCGACGGGGTCGCCAGAACGTCAGCTTAGCCGTCGAGGGGGTCGGCGCTACGCCGGCGGGGGCTTCGTCGTGGGCGAGTACGTCGCATCGAGGTTTTCACGTAATCGGCCAGCGCGTCGACATAGGTGTCGAATCGTGGGCAGAGGACACCCGTGCCCTCGAGATGCTTGAGCGTGTTCGCGCAGTTGTAGATCGCGAGATGGTTCAGATAGTCGAGCGCTTGGACCTGAACGCGGGAGAACCGCTCGACCAACGGCATCCGAAGGATGCGTTTGGCAAGGCCATAGGAGAGCGTCACTTTGGGCAGTTTCTTGCCAGCCCGTGCTGCGATCAACTCGTAGACATGTCGGCTGGAGAGCGGGTTCGGATCCACGAGGTGGAAGGTCTTGCCGACAGCGTTGGGGTCGGTGGTCAGGACGAGGGCTGCGCGTGTCACGAAGTCGACGGGC
>JBMTAX010000564.1:0-2790 GCA_049429145.1 Myxococcota bacterium | reverse complement strand
CGCGCATGTCATCGGTATTGGGTTTGAAGGAGAGCCCCCATACAGCAATAGTTTTGCCGAGCAGTTGGGCCGCGCCGCCAAAATGCGCTGCCAGCTTGGAAAAAAGTATGGTCTTCTGGGTATCGTTGATCGCCTCCACTGCTTGCAGCAACTGGGCGTCGTAACCAACTTGCTGTGCGGTATGGACTAGCGCTTTGACGTCCTTTGGGAAGCAAGAACCGCCGTAACCAACCCCGGCGTAGAGAAAAGACGCACCAATGCGGCTATCGCTGGCAATGCCACGACGCACCTGATCGATGTTCGCCCCGACGCGCTCACAGAGCGCGGCGATCTCGTTCATGAAGGAGATACGGGTCGCCAGCATGGCATTAGCGGCATATTTGGTGAGCTCGGCGCTCCGGGTATCCATAAAAAAGACACGATGTTCACGCATGATAAACGGACGGTATAAACGCTCAAGCAATGCGCGTGCTCCTGCATCATCAGTGCCGATGACAATCCGCTCAGGCTTGAGGAAGTCGGCAACGGCGTCGCCCTCCTTCAAGAACTCGGGATTCGACGCGACTTGGATTCCCTTCGCGGGCGCCTCCTCCGCCACAAGTGCCCGAATGCGGTCCGCCGTTCCCACCGGAACGGTGCTCTTCGTGACGAGGAGGAGCGGGCTCTGCGCCGCACGTACAACCTGCCGCACGGCTTCGAAGACGTACTGCAAATCAGCCTCACCGGTCTCGGCCATCGGGGTGCCCACCGCGAGGAAGACGACCTCAACACCTTGCACTCCGTCGGTCAGGCTCGTGGTGAAACGCAGGCGGCCTGCCTGCATGTTTCGGCGCATTAACTCCTCGAGACCCGGCTCGTAAATCGGCACCTCGCCTCGCCGCAGACGCTCCACTTTCTCCTCGTCGACGTCGATACAGGTCACTTCAATGCCGATTTCAGAGAAGCCAGCGCCGGTCACCAATCCTACGTAACCGCTACCCACGACCGCGATTTTCATTGACGCTCCATGTACGGTGGGTTCGTCTGGCAGCTCGCTCCCAGAGGAGCAAGCGGGCGCGGGTAGGCTTGCGGCTGGCCCGCTCGCTGGGCAAACCTCCTCTCCATGAGAATGCGGTGGCCCTTCGGACACAGACAAATCTCTCGACACAGGGGCGTCTTCACCGTCGTTGCAGCGGCATTTGTCTCCCTGGGGCTTCGCGCCGAAGAGGGCCGATTTCACGACTACGCCGTCGGTGCGCGCGCGATGGGGCTTGGGGGCGCGTTCACCGCCATCGCAGATGATCCGAGCGGCGTCTTCTACAATCCTGCGGGTATCGTCGACGTGGGACGTGCCCGGCTATCGCTCACCACGAGCCTGTATGGCCTCGAGTTCAATGGAGCCACCCCCGTCGAGGGCGTCGCGCAGCGCCTCGGTGCGGGTCTCTCCGCCGCGGACCTTATCATCGTACCCTCGTCGACGGGTGCAGCCGTTGGTCTCGGTCGACCCCTACCAGGAGGGCAGCGTCGCCATGCGGTAGCATTCGGCACTCTGGTGCCAAGCTACACCTCTCGCCTCGTGGAGACCGAGCTTGAGGCAGTCTCGTCGGGCCAGAAGACACGCTTCCGATCCCAGCTCACCGACCGCACGCTGCACGGTGGCGTCGCCTATGGCTACCGTCCCAGTCAGTGGCTCAGGGTCGGTATCGCCATGCACTACGTGCTGCGCACCGTAGACGCCCAAGATGATCTCGCCACCCCCTGGGGCCCCGGGGTGGTGGACTCCTATTTTATGACAAATAGCCGCCTTCGGGCGACGCAGCACAGCGCACGAGTCGCCCTCGGCCTCAAGGGTCGACCCGGGCCCCGTTGGTCATTGGGCATCCTCCTCGTGCCGCCCTCGCTGGGACTCTGGCGCACAGTGGATTTCGAGGCCTTGACGGTAGATGCGCGTACACCTTCTCAAGCGTCACAAACGCGCGCCTCAGCGGAGATATCCACGGCGGATACCACGAGTCACCTCCCCGCGATGGCCCGTCTCGGTGCAGCGTTCACAGAGCCCGGCGATTACACCCTCAGTTTCGATCTCATCGGATACGCCCCGAGCAGCTACACACTCTTGGAGTTCGATGAGGTCGTCGGTGACCGTGCCGACTTTGAGCGTATTCCCATCCCATTGCGCGTCGATCGGGGCGGACTTGTGAATGGTGCGGTAGGAATGGAGAAGCTGCTCTCTACGGACGTCTCTGTGTCATTTGGGCTTTTCACCAACTTTTCGAGCGCGGAACGACTCGCGCTGAAAGACAATGGATTGCTCCTTGGGGACAGCCCCCGCCTCTCCAATGTCCATATGGTCGGCGGCAGTCTCGCCATTGGGCTCTTCCAGGAGCATAGCCTGCATCGCATCGGCATCACCGGCTCGACGGGATTTGGGAACGTGGTGCTCCCCTCGGCCCCAGATCCCGATACCCCTGGTGCGCCTCCTCTGCGAGCAGTCTCGGCAGCACAGAGTTTCTTATATATCTTCTGGTCGTCGAGCTTCCGCTATGGGGAAGGTCGCTCGTCCAGGGACTTACGACTGTAAGAGTGGGACCAGCAGTAGGGAATAGTCGCCACCTAGAGCTACGACCAGGGGTCAGCTCCCGCTGAGCTCCTCAAGAGACCGGCGAAGTTCACGACGAGAATACGTGCGCCCTCGCCACTCGATCGTCCCGCGCAGTCCGTAGAGCACACCAGCGTGCACAGCACTCGCAGCCATGATGATGGCACCGACGGGAAAGAAGAGTGCGGCCAGGGGCTCGAAACGCACCATGG
>JBMTAX010000563.1:0-2796 GCA_049429145.1 Myxococcota bacterium | reverse complement strand
CTTCGACCGCCAACTCGAAGACGCGTTGGCCGCGGCGGTCCGTTCAGTGCAGGCCATCGCTGACGAGGTCAAAGATGGACGCGGGTTGCTCCACCAGCTCGTCTTCGATGAGAAGGGGGGCAAGCAGTACCAAGAGATGCTCGCGACCCTCACGACCTCGTCGAGGCGGCTCGATGACAGCCTCATCCAGATCGACAACATCCTGACCGAGGTCAGGACGGGCGATGGGTTGGTGCACGAGCTTCTCTATGGCGCCCAGGGGGAGGGCACCGTGCAAGAGGCTCGTCGGACCCTCGCTGAGGCGGCGCAGCTCCTCGAGGATGTGCGCACCAAAGACGGCGTGGTGCACAATCTCATCTACGACGAGGACCGAGGCGCCTTCATCACGAATCTCAACGAGGCGACCGCCGACGTGGCGCTGGCTGTCAAAGACGTCCAGCAACTCGTGGCCGAGATGAAGGCGGGCAAGGGCACCCTTGGTGGGCTTCTCGTCGACCCCACCGTCTACGAGGATCTGAAGCTTCTGCTCGGCAACGTGCGCAGGAACGACGCTGTCAAGGCCGTCGTCCGCGCGAGTCTCGCCGGGGAGGACAAGAAGGCACGGGCCGCGGTCGAGTCCCCGTGAGTCGAGTCTCCGAGCACCAGGGCGATGTGCATTTCGCGGGCGCCCGCGCCCTCGTCGCTGGGCTCAAAACCAAGGCGCGCCTGTGGCAGCGTCGGGCTGCCCGTGAGCGCGAGCGGGGCGTTCCGCGGCTCCTCGGGATTCTTGCGCTGATTTTCGCCACCGCCATGGCTGTTTACTTCGCCGCGGCTACCGCCGGCTATTGGCTGCGCCTCCGTGCAGCGACGGAGTTCGTGCAGCCTGCGCTCTCCGTGGTGTACCTCGGCGTCTTCGGCGCGTTGTTGCTCTCCTGCCTCGGGCACTGCGCTTCGGCATTTTTCACCGCCCAAGACCTCTGGTTCTGGAACGCCAGCGCGGCACCGCGGTGGGCACGCTTCACTGACCGCGTCGTCGAGGCAGGTGCAGGGGCCCTGCCCGCAACGTTGGCGCTCGGGGGCATTGCCCTCGTCGGCTTTCTTCGCGGTGCCGACATGCCCCTGGCGCTGATGCGTTCATTGCTCGCCCTCTTTCTTGTTGCGCAGCTTCCCCTCGGCCTCTCTGTGTGCGCAGCCCACATCGGCGGTGCAGTTTTGCCTGCGGGGCGCTTGCGACGCTGGTCCCTCGTCGTTGTTGGCGTCGTCGTCACCGTCTTTCTCGGGGCATTCCGGCGTGCGCGGCTCGAGCGACTCGTCACAGAGGAAGGGGCCGCACAGTTCTTGGCGCAGCAGCAGTCCTTCACCGAGGTTGGGCCCCGCTGGCTGCCATCGAATCTTGCGGCGCGCTTCGCCGTCGAGGGCCGCATCACCCCCCTCCTGGAATTATGCGGCCTCGTCGTGCTTGCTTACACGCTGGCTTATCTGGCTCACAAGGCCTTGTACTTGCGGGCCCGAGACCTCGCCGACGATGAGTCACCCACGGGGCTCCGCGCGGGCTCCTGGGCCGAAAAGGCCCAGAGACGCTTCGCCGCGATCGCGCCGCGGCCCTTGCGACCGCTGCTCGCGAAGGACCTGCTCGTGTTCGTGCGTGATCCCGCACAGTGGAGTCAGCTGGTCCTGCTGCTCGGCATCGCCGTCATCTACCTCGTCAATCTCGAGGCACTGCGCCTCGGTTTCGAACCCTTCCCGTGGGCGAAAGATGTCTTCCTCGGCGGCATGCACGTTGGACTCGCCACGTTCATCGCCGCCGGACTCGCTGCTCGCTTTGCGTTTCCCCAAATGGGCCTCGAGGGGCCAGCGGTCTGGTTCTTGGAAGCCTCGCCGCTCGAACCCAGGGAGGTGCTGCAGGCGAAGACCATCGCGAGCCTCCCCGTCGTCTGTGCGTTCCCCACCATCGTGGCCGCGATCGGGGGCGGCGTTTTGGGTTTGTCTCCTTTCCTGTGGGTGCTGACGACGGTGACCGTGGCATCGGTGAGTGCGGCCCTCGCAGCCCTCGGGACCGGTCGGGGCAGTGTCATCCCGATCTTCGACGCGGTGAGTGTCTCTGAGCTCGCCATGGGTCCGGGTGCCCTGTCCACCATGGTGCTCGCCGTCGGCGTTGCCGGAACAGCGAGCCTCTTCTCCATGCTCGGGGGTGCGCTGCTTCGTTTTGGCGGTCCCGTCGTCGGACCGGCGGGGGCTGTTTGCTGCGCCCTGTTGCCTTCGGCTCTCGCCATGTGGCTGGCGCGGAGGGCGTTGACGGCCGGTAGCGATGCGCTGTGTCGTCGACGCGAGGAGGGCCCGAGCCGGTCGGGTGGCTACGCGGGAGGCGTGAAATGCTGACAGACATCCCCGACGCACTCCAGGTTTTTTTCCGTCGCCTCGTCGACATCTACGGCGAAACGAAGGCTGCACGCATCAAGCAGCATCTGTTGACCAAGCCTTCACCTGCTTTTCGCATCAGCCGTCTGCGCGCGCCCGAACCAGAGCTCGTGCTCGCCGAGCTACGTGGCGACGGTCTCGACGTCACTCCGCTCGCGGGAGTACGCGACTTCTACACCGTCCCTGCGTCTCAGCGCGAAGGGCTCACCCATAGCTTCGCTGCCTCCGATGGGCGCATCCACATCATGAACCCCTCGAGTGCCCTCCCGGTGCTCGCCCTCGAGGTGGAGCCTGGGCATAGCGTGCTCGATCTCTGTGCGGCTCCCGGTGGCAAGACCCTCCTCCTCGCCGAGCAGCTCGCGCTCGACGCTCAGAGCCGCGGCGACGAAGCGCCCCACA
>JBMTAX010000562.1:0-2804 GCA_049429145.1 Myxococcota bacterium | reverse complement strand
CGCCGTGACGACGAGGGACGTCGCTGTTACTACCTGAGCCCGGTTGATCCCGTAGCAAATGCGGTAAGCAAGGGTGCTGATGAAGTGGCGTTTTTCTTCCGTCGTATGTGCCGCCGGGTCGAAGCCTCGTTCCCGCATGAACGTCGCCAAGGACAGGGGCTCGTCTATCCGTACGAAGACGCGTCCATACTTGGAGCGCAACACGCTCGCCGATCGCAACAGTGCCCCCGCGTTCTCCTGCTGCTTCTCTGCACCGTGCAGCTCGCGCGTGTAGCTGTCAGCCTCTATAATTCGCTCGTACGAGATGTTGGTGGGGACGAACATTGCGTCGGGCTGTCGGCTTTCGAGAAACGCATCGACGAGCATGGTGAGGATTCCCATCTTGGGTGGCAGGGTCTTCCCAGTGCGACTGCGGCCCCCTTCGATGAAAAAATATTGTGTGTACCCCTCTTTGAAGAGTCGCTTGACGTACGCACGAAAAACCGCCGCGTACAGCCGGTCGCCCTTGAAGGAGCGGCGCAAAAAATAGGCCCCGCCGCGACGAAGAATGGGCCCCAGGGGGAAGAACGAGAGGTTGGCGCCCGCGGCGATAAGCGGCGGCATGAGACCATGCCAGAACAGGGCCTGGTTCATCACCAGGTAGTCGACGTGGCTGCGGTGCGAGGGCACGATGACGAGAGGCCCTTCGCGCGCGGCCCGACGGATACGCTCGATGCCGGCGCTGTCGATCTCAATGCCGTCATAGATGCGGTGCCACACGAGACGCAGAAGTGGGTCGAGCGCCCGCACCACATCGATGTCGAAGCGCGCCGCTATCTCGTCGTAGAGTTTGCGGGCCCGACGCTCGAGGTCGGTGGCCACTTCGTGATCTCGGTCGGCGATGGCCGCGATCTCCTCGCGCAACGCGGGATCCTTCAGCGTATCTTCGGCCATGCGGGCGTGAGACTTGGTGGCCGGCCCGTGAACCGCGCGCTCCGAGCGGGCGAGGTGGTTGAGCAGGGTCCAGCGCACCTTCTTCGCGAGGACGGCATCACTCTGTTCCTCGCGTTCTTGCACGAAACGCAAGAGGTCGATGGGTTCACTGACTTCCCAGCGCGCGTGTCGCCTCGAGAGGGCAAGTCGACCGACGGCGCGCAGGGCACCTGGCTCTTCTCCCGTGCCGAACACCACATCGGCGGCAGTGGGCTCGAGATTGGCGGTTCGTTGCCGCAGCGCGAGCAGGTGTGGCACCAGATAGATGGGTCGGTCAAACTCGCGTTGCAGGCGAATGAGGGCCTCGACGAAACGGGCACGATACTCCGCTCTCGTCGTCACCAGCGTGAGAGGGCGCCGCAAGAAGAGCTCGGCCGCGTATCCACTCCGCACCGTCTCCTGCAGCAGCCATTCATCACGTCGCGCCGCTTCTTCCGGCGCGCCGCGCACTCCTCTTCGCCGACCCAGTAGGCGCCACCAAGGCTGCCAGAGCGCGACGTGAAGGCCTCCGACGTATCGTGCCTCGGGAAGCTGCATGCGACGGCAAACCCTCGACAGGGCCAGGTAGTCCACCGCGTTACGCGAGCGATGCACATACACGATGACGCCGTCACGGGAGAGTTCACGGATTCGTGCCGCCGCGTCTTCGGGATAGGGGATGTCGTCGAAAAGCGAACGCGCGAGCGGACCGAGAAGGGGGCCCAGAGGGCCGCTCATCCCTCGGCCGATGAGGCGAACCGCACGTGGACTCGGGGGTAAACTTTCAGGCACCCCCGTTTCTCCCTGTGCGCCGGGACAAATGCAAGATGAGACTGCGGGGCTCGTAAGGCGTGTCGATCCCCCATGGCCGGATGGCGTTCGGCACGCTAATCCTCTGTGGACTCTTGCGGTACCCACGCTCCGCCCGTCCCAGCCCACGAGCACCGAGGAGCTTTGTTCTATGCAGCGCGCCGTTTCGTGCCTGTTCTTCGTCTCGCTGCTCAGCGCGGCCCCTACCTTTGCGTCGCCCAATGACGCCTCCCCAGAGGTGAGCCTTCCCGCTTTTCATTGTGATGGTACCGACCCTGCGTTGTTTCAAGAGATGCGCGAGGCGGGCTACGTCGGTTACGGCGAGACCTGGGATCACGATACCTGCGGCCAGGGGGCGACGGTGTACGCGGCCGGGGCGACCCAGTGGGCCGACATGCGACCGAAATGGTCTCTCGCAGCTCGGCCCAAGATCGATGCCGAGTTCTACGCCACCGTCTTCCCTACTGTGGCTTTCGGTGGCATGGGCGCGCTGTTTGCCATCGCATGGCTCATTGCCTTTCTGCAGCGTCGTCGTCGGGTTCGCGTGGCGCACCTCGCGTGTCCTGCTTGCTCGGTCAAGATGACCGTGACTCTGGAAGACCCCTCGCTCCGGAACCAGTTCTGCCCAGCCTGCGGCACGAGCTGCGTCGTCGTCGGGGAGGGTCATCGACCCGCCGACGCCGTCGCGGTTGGCTCGTGAGGCTGACTGCGCTGAAGCGCAGGGTAGGTGCGGGCGACGTCGGGGGGTGGCTGTCCAGCACCATCGCGGTGTCTGCGGTTCTCTGTCTCGCGAGTCCCGCACCCGCCGACAATGCGCCCGCCGAGGAGGCGCCCGCCCGTGTCGCCACCCGAGAGTCTCCCGCCGATGTGGCGAAGCGACAAGCCCGTACTCGATGCGGCTGTGCAGGCCCCCGCTTCTTACGTTCGTCGTCGAGCGTTGTCCTCGGCCCCGGTGACTTTGTTGCGGCGTGGCTGCCTGTCGACAGGGACGTGACCCTTGGCGCGAGCCAGAGGGACGCAGACGGGACGCTCACCACTCTCGA